>CAZFLU010000057.1:0-6543 GCA_964519195.1 uncultured Planctomycetia bacterium
CAGAACTCGCCTCGGATAAACCCGTAAAAGCCATTGCTGAAATAAAAGACCCCCGGTTTGACCGTCTGGTCGAGGCGTATAAACCAAAGAAACATGTCCGGGCAAGGATCGATATCGAGCTCCTGCCCAAGCTTGAAAAAGATACTATCACTAAAGGCGATATATTCAGCGATATCAATGAACTGGACGCTATTTTACACGTAGTCCGCGATTTCAAGGACGAATCCGTTTATCACATAGAAGGCTCTGCTGACCCTAAAAGAGATATGGATAACGTGAATTCGGAACTTATTCTCCATGACCTTATTTTTATAGAAAAAAGAAGCGAACGGATGGATAAAAAGATAAAACAAACAAAAGACGAAGCGTCCCTTAAAGAAAAAGAGCTTTTCGTAAAATTCAAAGAACAGCTTGATAAAGGCCTGCCCCTGCGGCTTCTTGACATATCGGCTGACGAGAAAAAGCTCATATCAAGCTACCCTTTCATAACTTTAAAAGAAATGCTGATAGCCCTTAACGTATCCGAAGATAACCTTAAAAATACAGAGCTTCTTGAGAAGCTAAAAAAAGAATATGCCCCGCAGGCCATAAATATAATGCAGGTTTCGACAAAGGTGGAAAAAGAGATAGCCGAACTTGAATCGGAAGAAGAACGAAAAGAGTTCCTGAAAGACCTGGCCATAGAGGAGCCGGCGATAAACGCTCTTACCAGGCTTTCCCTTAAGGCGCTTGACCTCATGTCTTTTTTTACAGTGGGCCCTGACGAAGTAAGGCAATGGACCGTAAAACGAGGCGCCAGCGCGCCTGTCGCGGCCGGCGTCATCCATACCGACCTTCAAAAAGGCTTTATAAGGGCCGAGGTCATTAAATATAGCGATTTCGAGGCTCTCGGAAGCGAGGCAAAAATAAAAGACGCCGGCAAGCTTTACCTTAAAGGAAAAGACTATATAGTGGAAGACGGCGACATGCTCAATATCCGCTTTAATGTATGATAAGAGGTGCTTGCAAAAGCAGTAAAAATAAGGGATACTATAAGGGCTAAAATAGGGAGCCTGGTAAACAAAAAAATGACTAAATACATATCGCGCGAAGGTTATGAAAAACTAAGAAAAGAACTTGAGCGCCTCAAAGGCCCTAAAAGACGCGAGCTTTCGAAAGCCATCGGGATTGCGCGCGGGCACGGCGACATCAGTGAAAACGCTGAATATGACGCAGCTAAAGACGCTCAAGGTTTAAATGAAAAAAAGATATCGGAACTTGAAACGAAGCTCGCCTCATCCGAAATACTTGATGAAAGCCAAATGTCCGCTGATAAGGTCCTTTTAGGCGCGACTGTTGAGCTTAAAGACGCCGATTCCGGTGAAAAATTAAAATATAAGCTTGTTTCAGAGCTTGAAGCGGATTTCGCCGAAGGTAAGATATCGGTAACATCCCCCATTGGCAAGGGCCTTATCGGCCACAAAAAAGGCGAAACCGTAGAAATAAATGTTCCCGCAGGCGTTATTAAATACAAAGTAATTAAAATATCAAGATAGCTTGCTTTTTTCTTCTCACCGCGTTATAATAAAGATACTAATATGGTATCAATTATGAATAAGGCCGCTGCTTTTCTTTTAGCTTTTGTTTTGATCGGAGGATGCGTCATGGCTGACACGGGTAATTACGCAAAAGCTGTATTCGCCGGAGGTTGCTTCTGGTGCATGGAGCCCCCTTTTGAGCAATTGGACGGAGTTATTTCTGTCATGGCAGGATACGCCGGAGGCACAAAGAAGGACCCAAGCTACAAAGAAGTCTCTACGGGAAGCACCGGCTACAGAGAAGTCATAGAGATCACTTATGATCCATCAAAGGTAAGTTACGGGGAGCTTCTTGAGGTTTTTTGGGCGCAGATAGACCCTACGGATGAAGGCGGACAGTTCGCTGACAGGGGTTCTCAATATAAAACCGCTATTTTTTATCTTAATGATGAACAAAAAAAGCTTGCTATTGACTCAAAAGAAAAATTGGCGAAAAGCGGTAAATTCAAAAAACCCATAGTAACGGAAGTCCTCCCTGCCGGAAGATTTTATCCTGCGGAAGATTATCATCAGGATTATTACAAAAAAAACCCGCTCCAATATAAAAGATACAAAACAGGCTCTGGCCGCGAAGCTTTCACGGAAAGAACCTGGGGAAAAAAGGGGAATAAAGACGCGGATAAAAAAGACCTGAAAGAAAAACTTACTCCGATGCAATATAAGGTAACCCAGGAATGCGGCACTGAACAGCCGTTCAACAATGAATACTGGAACAATAAAAAAGACGGCATATACGTTGACGTGGTCTCTGGCGAGGTCCTTTTTAGTTCCAAAGATAAATTCGAGTCCGGAACAGGCTGGCCAAGCTTCACAAAGCCTATCAAGCCCGGTAGCGTGGCAGAGAAAGAAGATAAGACCATGGGAATGACAAGGACGGAAGTGAGGAGTAAAAATGCTGATTCGCATCTTGGGCACGTGTTTAATGACGGTCCCGGGCCAACCGGCCGGAGGTACTGCGTAAATTCAGCAGCGCTCCGTTTTATACCCGAAGAAGACCTTGAAAAAGAAGGCTATGGGGAATATAAAAAGTTGTTTGAGTAAAAGCCTATTGATGGCAAAACTAAAAGGAGGAACAAATGAATAGAAGAGTGTTGGTTGTTCTCTTTGTCGCGGCATTCCTTATCTCGGCTATTTTTGTAACAAGTTCTTACGCTGACGGCAAAAAGTCGGACATGTGTAAGAAATTCTATAAGAAAGCCATGTTTCTGCTCACGAATGAAGACGAGCTGGAGCTTAGCGCTCAACAGGTAGAAAAAATAAAGAACCTGAAGCATGAAACAAAAAAAGAGCTTATACTGCTTGACGCTAAAATAGATGTTTTAGCGGTTGATATAAAAGCTCTTTTGTGGGCGGATGCGATAGACGTGAACGCCATAAACAAGCTCATTGACCAGAAATACGACCTTAAAAAACAAAAGGCAAAGCTTCTCGTATCTTCTTACGCAAGCCTGAAGGGCGTGCTTACATCCGAACAAATGGATAAAGCAAAAGAGCTCTGGAAATCTTGCGATAAATACCAGATGAAATGCAGGATGTACGGAAAAGACATGGCAGGCAAAATGATGAACATGAAAAGGTAGCCGCCCTTGGAAAAAGACCTTGAAATAGGGCCATGCGGCCTTCTTTCAAGGTCTTTTTTTATGCTCTAAGCTGTTTCTCCGCGTCAATGATTCCCCTGTTTATAAGCTCCATCGACCGCTTTATATTATGTTTAAGCTTGATGGATACCGGAGTATCTATTATTTCGCGCAATATCTGTATTGCCATCCTGAAATAGCGTATGATCTCGCCTTCGTCAGCCCCGGCGTGTTTTAACATGTCCTCAAAATCAACTCCTTCCATCCATACAGATAACGCGATAGAAAGGTCAAAAGAGTATTCTTTGCTTAAAGGGACTATTCCGAATTTTTTCTCCATCTTCTGCACGCTTTTTACAACAGTATCTGTAAGGGCCCGCATGCCGCGCACTTCTTTAGGAAGATACGGCCGAGCGATGCCTTTTCGCGGCTCATACACAAGAGCCAGGGCAAGTATGCCAAGCTCTTTTTCATTCAATTTTTCGAGAGTCCTTGTTTTGTAAAGTTCCGAAAGCGAAAGTTCGTATCCGTATACGCTTGCCGCGAACTCGCCTATCCCGGTCAGTTTCCCGGCGCTGATATATTCCAGTTCCCGCAAAAGCTCTACCTTTGACCTTAAAAGCTGAAGCGCCCTTTCCTTGTGCTTTTCTTTTTCTCTGAAATAATGAAAAGAAAGCGGGTACACATCATAAAGTTTTTCTCCGTATTTAGAATACAGGTTCAGGATAGTCGCGTAAGAAGCGTTGAAACGCGAACGCACCTTTTCAGGATCTCCGTAAATTATCCTTTTAAGCTCATGAAATTCAATAAAGCGCGAATTCACCCTTGAATAAACAAAGCCCTCAAGGTCTATTCCGCGCCTTCCGGCCCTTCCCGCCATTTGATAAAAATCGCGCGTTCTAAGGTTAGCGTGGAACTTTCCGTAAAATTTACGAAGCTCGTCAAAAACAACCGTTCTCGCCGGCATGTTAATGCCCAGAGCGAAAGTTTCCGTTGTAAAAATAACTTTGATAAGACGGCTCGTAAATAGCCTCTCTATAACTTCTTTGAGCGTGGGAAGCATTCCGGCATGATGATAAGCTATGCCCCTTTCGAGAAGCGGCATCATGAAACTCGCGGACTTCTCCCCCGCAAGGTCGAATTTTTCGCAAAGCTCATTGTATAGAGCGCGGACCTGTATTTTTTCTTCCGCGTTAAGAAAATCCATGCCGCTTATCTCTTCCGCCAGATACTCGCATCTTCGGCGTCCGAAAGAAAAATAAATGCACGGAAGCTTTTTATTCTGAAAAAGATGATTAATGAGAGACGTTGGCCGATTCTGTTTTACGTGCTCCTTTTTATGATACCGCCGCCCTTTATAATATAAGTGGCTGTTCTTTGCGAGAAGGCGTTTTACCTTGCTTATATTATCCGCTATTTCGCCTTCGCATTGAAAATAAAAGTGAAGCGGCACCGGGCGGTCGTCTTCTTTCACTATTCTAAGCGGCCTTTTATGAATAGAGTGTATCCAGCGGGAAAATTCGTCTATGTTCGGAATGGTCGCGGAAAGAGCGAGCATGTTCATGTGCTTGGGTAAAAATATAAGCGATTCTTCCCAAACAGTTCCGCGCTCGTAATCATCAAGATAGTGTATCTCGTCAAATATTATCCAGGAATAGTCTTTCAGGTTCTCGGGTTCTTCAAGCACTTTATTCCTGAAGATCTCCGTTGTCATTATCAGTATCGGAGCGTGCGGGTTTATGCTGACGTCGCCTGTAAGTATGCCTATTTTATCGCGGAATCCTTCCTGGAATTCGCGGAATTTCTGGTTAGAGAGGGCCTTTATGGGGGCGGTATAAACGGCTTTCGTGCCCTTCTCGAGGCAGTCGTTTATGACATATTCGGCTATTACTGTTTTCCCGGCGCCTGTCGGGGCTGAAACAATAACAGAATCGCCTTTTTTTATGTGTGATATCGCTTCTTCCTGGAATCTATCGTAGATCATTGTGATTAGCTTTCAGCTCTCGGCTGCCAGCGCATGAGATCCGACAGCTGATAGCTGATAACTTATTTAAATAGTTTCTTTACAAGTACGGCAACGTTAGCGCCCAGGCGGTCGCAGTTCTCAAGCGCTCTGTCGTCCGGAATATTTATGGCAACGGGCCCGTAATGGTCGCCTTTATTTTCGCCCTGGATTATCATGCCGTGGATAAGAAGGGCGTTTATTATATTTTTTATAGCTGTTTCGTTCCCGCCGCCAACATTGGCGGCTGATGAGAACGCTCCGCCCACTTTACCTTTCAGGTCGCCATGAAGCCTTACGCTCTGGTCTATGAATTTTTTGATCTGCCAGGCCATGTCACCATAGTAAGTCGGCGAACCTATGATTATTCCGTCATATTTCGTAAGCTCATCTACTTTAACGTCATCAACTCGTTTCGCGATAGCCTCTACGCCTGAATTCTTTACCGCGAGCTCTATGCGCTTTGCCATTTTTTCAGTATTTCCGGAAGCTGAAAAATAAATAATGATAACTTTTGCCATGAATACCTCCTTCTTAGCCTGTTTCAGCGGCTTGCCAATTCATTGTAGCACTAAATGTTACAGCTTAAAACAGCTTTTTTAAGCCCTTCGTATACAGATACGCGCGGTGTATAACCCATCTTTTTTTCAAGGCGTTCTATGCTATAAACCCTGTCTTTCAGCGCGAAAGATATCTTTTTTCCTATACATGGAAGTTTCTTAAGAAGCCTTGTTGTCCATTCGGGAATAACCAGAGGCGGCTTCGCGCCTAAAACGCTTGCTATATAATTAAATACTTCCCTTACAGTAAGGGCTTCTTTGTCAGCTATGAAGAAACTGCCTTCATAAGCCTCTTCTCTGGAAAGGCAAAGCGTCATTACGTCTATAACATTGTCCAGCCCGGACATGTGAAGCCTGTTGTCTCCTTTTCCGAAAACAGGAATGAGCCGGAATTTCAGGCCCATCGCGAGTTTCCGAAGGGCATGAGGCTCACATTCGCCATAGACCATGCCCGGCCGCAGCACGGCGATCTTAAGGCCTTTTTTTCTATACTCCACTACTATCTTTTCAGCTTCAAGTTTAGACTCGCCGTAAGGATTTGTAGCTTTATACGGAAGGTCTTCAATAAGAGGGTTTTCATGGTTTCCGCTTACGACCGAAACAGAACTAAGGTATATTACGCGCTTTACGCCGGATGAAAAAGCCGCTTCCATCACATTGCGCGTGCCTTGAACATTAGCGCGTCGAAGTTTATTGATATCCAGGCTCTCTACGAGGGCCGCGCAATGAAAAAGCGTGTCTACGCTCTCTTTTTTTATAGCTTCGCCAACGGCTTCTTCATCCTCTATGTCAAGATATACGGATCTTACTTTATCTTTTAGGTGGGC
>CAZFLU010000058.1:0-6528 GCA_964519195.1 uncultured Planctomycetia bacterium
ATCACTATAACAGCCCTCGACATGCCGCTTATAAGACGATTCCTTCTGGGAAAATTAAATTTTAAAGGCTCCGTATCAGGCGTGAATTCAGATATAACCGCGCCGTTCGCCGCTATATCTTCTGAAAGTTTTCTGTTTTCCGGAGGATATATATTATTATGCCCGCTTCCAAGAACGGCCACTGTCCTGCCGCCCGCCTTGAGAGCCCCTTTGTGAGCCGCTGTGTCTATGCCTCTTGCGAGCCCGCTTATTATTGTTGCCCCTGACCGGGACAGGTCATACGCAATTGTTTCGGCCTGTTTTAATCCGTAACGGCTCGGCCTTCTGGTGCCGACTATGGCGATCGCGTTATTATCATCCGCGGTTATTTGCCCTTGGATATAAAGCTCCGAAGGTGGTTTGAATATATTTTTTAGATTTTCAGGGTATTCTTTACCGGTAATTTTTATTTTTTTAAACATAATCTATTTTTTCAAAAATATCCGCAAGGCACTCCATGAACCTATCCAGAAGTTCGGGGTCAAATTTAGTATTTCTCTCGCTGTACATTATATCTTTTGCCTTTTCCGAAGAAAACGCTTTCCGGTATGCCCTTTTGCTTGTAAGGGCGTCGTAGGCATCGGCTATTGAAATTATGCGCGAGGCAACGGGTATCTTATTTTTTCTAAGGCCTCCGGGATAACCCGAACCATCGTAATTTTCATGGTGGTGCCTTATTATTCGGACAACAAATTTTAAGAATTTAAAAGGCTTTAGCATGTCCGCGCCTATTTCAGGATGCTTCTTTACCTCTTCGTATTCTTTTTCCGTAAGCTTTCCTTTTTTAAGGAGCACCTTCTGCCTTACGGCTATCTTGCCCACATCATGCAGTATGCCGGCGAGCCTTATCCTTTCTATTTTCTTTTCAGAAAGTTTTATTTTTTTAGCCAGCGCGGCGGCGTATTTTGATACTTTTACGGAATGCCTTTTTGTATAGGGATCCTTCTTCTCGACCAAGTTTACCAGCGCGTGAATGGACTCTATTTCTTTTCTTTTACGGGCGCGCCGTGATCTGGAAAATCTCTCATATATCTTTTTTATTCTTTTAGTTTGCTTTATCATTGTTTTTTAGCTATGTCTTCTATGAAAAGGGCAACCTCATCAGGCGAAAGGCCGGATGTATTTACATGCTCATCCGCCCTTTCATAATATGGCTTCCTTTTATCCAGTAGATCCTTTATTTTATCAAGCGGGTTTTCCACGTTAAGAAGCGGTCTATGCGAAAATCGCTTTGTTCTCTCAAGGATCACCTCAGGGTCTGCCCACAGACACACCATTATTCCGTTCGCTTTAAGATCTTTTACATTTTCAGGGTCCATAACGGCTCCGCCGCCAGCGTCTATAACGGAGTTTTGCGCGCCGGAAGCTTCTTTGATCGCTTCTTTTTCTATTTTTCGGAAATAATTTTCGCCTTTTTTATTGAATATTTCGTTTATGGGCCTTTTTTCTTTTTTTTCTATTATTTCGTCAGTAGAAACATAGGTCATGCCCAGCCTTCCGGCTAAGAGTTTCGCGACTTCTGTTTTACCCGTGCCCATGAAACCTACGAGAACGATGTTTCGCATATTATTACTTTAAGGGGTAGTAGGGTTTAGTATGGGTTAGTAAGGGGTAGTAGGGGGTTCCATTAATTACCCCTACTGTCCCTTACCATCCCCTACTATCCCTTACTAACCCCTATTAAACCTTATCACTTAAAACTTCTTTACGCTCTTCATGTAACCGTTATAATTTCTTTTCATTTCAGTCAGTGAATCCCCTCCGAACTTCTCTATCATGGCTTTCGCTATTTCTATGGACGATATGTTCTCGCCTATGACGCAGCACGCGGGGACCACGCATACATCCGCGCGTTCAACCTGGGCCTTTTTCGGGGCTTTTGTATTAAGGTTTATGGAAGAAAGAGGCGTTCGTAAAGTGGCTATGGGTTTCATGGTAGCCCTTATAACTATTTCTTCCCCGTTTGTTATGCCGCCCTCTATGCCTCCGGCGTTATTTGTTTTTCTTATTATTTTGCCGGATCTCTTATTGAAGAATATTTCATCATGCAGGAAAGAGCCCCTTGTGCTGCCTGAACGCGTGCCCGCGCCTATTTCAACAGCCTTAACGCCGGGTATTGACATGAACGCCATCGCGAGGATCGCGTCCATTCTCTTGTCCCACTGGGAGTAGCTTCCAAGCCCCGGAGGTACGTTCTTTATCCTTACTTCAAACGTCCCGCCCAGGGTGTCTCCGGAGGCTCCTGCTTTATCGATTTCATCGCGCATCTTTTTTCCAGAATTTTTATCAGCGCAGCGAACGGGTGACTTTTCTGAAAATTCCTTTATTTTATTAAAATCCGAAGGCGGAGCGGAACAAATTTCTCCGATGGAAAGAACATGCCCTGCCGCGTCTATCGCGAATTCGGATAGAAGCGCCCTGCAAGCGGCGCCTATCGCAACTCGCGCGGCGGTTTCTCTCGCGCTGGCCCTCTCAAGTATGTTCCTTATGTCTTTTTCCCCGAACTTAAGGGCGCCGGCAAGGTCAGCGTGCCCCGGCCGCGGAGAATTTATAGAATGAAGTTTTTCTATCTTAAAATCCTTGTTCTCGATCAGAATAGCTACGGGCGTGCCCAGGGTTTTTCCGTGCCTTGTTCCGGAAAGAAGTTTCGCTTTATCGCTTTCTATTTTCATCCTGCCGCCTCGTCCATATCCTTTCATGCGCCTTTTGAGTTCGCCATTTATTGCGCTTTCTTCAAGTGAAAGCCCGGAAGGCAAGCCTTCTATTATTCCTACAAGCGCTTTTCCGTGTGACTCGCCTGCTGTTAAAAATCTGATGTTCATATTATCCTCCGATCTAATAGGGCATAGTAGAAGTTTAGTAAGAGGGGGCAGGGGTCAGTAGGGGTAATTTGACCCTTACTAACCCTTACTGTCCCTTACTATCCCATACTAAACCTTAAAATATAAATAACTTGTCAATAATCTTATCCCCGTAAAAAATCGCTACCAGCGCTGCCAGCGATAAATGCGGGCCGTAAGGAAGAACGCTTTTACCCTCTTTTATTTTCAAAATTATACCCGCGATAGATCCGAAAAAAGGCGCGGTGAAAAATGTGAAAAGCGCGAGTTTCCATCCTAAAAAAGCTCCTATCATTGCCAGAAGTTTTACGTCGCCGCCTCCCATGGCTTCCTTTTTGAATATGTATCCTCCTATAAATCCTAAAATACAGATACTTCCGCCTCCTGCGATAACTCCAAAAAAAGAATTGAGGAACGACTTAAAATAGGATGTTTCTCCCAAGAGCGCCGGATGGAGCGTGGCAAGCGAAATGCCTATAATGATCCCCGGGAGCGTTATCTCATCGGGTATCTCCTGAACCTTAAGGTCTATGAATGAGCATACTATAAGCGCCGAACATAAATAGAGCATTATAAAAAATTTTACCGTAATTCCAAAAGTAAAATAAAGAAGCACGCAAATTATTCCGGAAAGAATTTCAACGATAACATACTGTAATGGTATTCCCTCCCGGCACGCGCGGCATTTGCCCTTTAATGCCAGATAACTTAACACCGGAATGTTATCGTGCCATTTTATGGGAGTTTTACAGGATGGGCAGTGGGATCCGGGCCTCACGACCGATTCCCCTTTAGGAAGCCGTGAAATACAAACGTTCATGAAACTTCCGAATATGGCGCCTATGGCAAACGGTAAAATAAAACTTAATAAGTTCATTTCAATATTGATTACGCAGATTTTTGATTGACTACACGGATGATATATGTAATCTTATCTTTAATCTGTGTAATCACCCCTCCATTTTTTTAAGAAGAGCTTTTCTCATAACATCAAGCGGGGCTTCTTTGCCTGTCCAAAGGGTAAAGCTCCTGGCTGCCTGGTAAATAAGCATGTTAAGCCCGTTTATGGATTTCCTGCTCGCAGTTTTTGATCTATTTATAAGCGGCGTCTCAACAGCGTATACGAGGTCAAACACATAAAGATTTTCATGAATATACCTGTAATCGAAAAGCGGCGCGTCGCTTTCTTTCATCCCGCATGGGGTGGCGTTTATCAATAGATCCGCTTTTGATATGAATTCCTCATACTGGGTCCTGTCTTCAACGATCGTTATCAAAGACCCGTTTTGTCTTTTTTTACCGGCAAAATCCGCGAGGTTCTCTGCCTTTTTCCTGTCCACATCAGTAATGGCGATCTTCTTTACGTTCAGAAGGACAAGGGCTTCAATTATAGCTTTAGCGGCTCCGCCTGCTCCGAAAATAAAAACATTTTTGCCTTTAGGGTCGAGATCAAGGTCCCCGTCATTTTTGCCGCGCAGGGCCTGGGTAAAGCCCAGGCAGTCAGTATTGTGAGCGACAAGTGAACCGTCACGGAGCGCGATCGTATTAAGTGCGCCTATGGAACCTGCGATATTGTCGCACTCGTCCACAAATTCCATAGCTTTCTCTTTATAGGGGATAGTCACGTTGCACCCTGAAATGTCCCCTTTTCTTAAGCGGTTAAAAAAACTATCGAGCATTCCTTCTTTAGTATCAAAAAGCTCATATTTCGCCGCCAGGCGTAATGCTCGAAAAGCAGCGTTATGCATGACAGGCGACAGTGAATAGCCTATGTTCTTACCTAAAAGGCCGTATGTTTTCATGGTTTTTATATAAAGTTAAATCCGAATTTCGAATTCTGAATTTCGAATTTTATTCGAATTTCGCGTTTCGGTTTTCGGATTTACTTTCTTAACGCTTTATATTTATTCAATGCGTTCAGGTACGCATGTAAACTCGCTTCTATCACATCTGTGCTGGAGCCCCTTCCGCTCACTTCTATTTTTTCTATCCTCATTCTTACCGAAACTTCTCCCAAGGCATCTTTGCCGGCGGTTACAGCGTTTATTCTGTAATCGAGAAGCCGTGGTTTCACTCCTGATATTTTCTCGATCGCTTTATAGCACGCGTCAACCGGGCCATCGCCTGTTGAGCCGGCGCCGAGAGGTTTGCCTTTATGTTTCAGCGTGATCGTAGCGTTCGGGGTTATCTTGTTCCCGCTCATTATATAAAAGTTCATGAGCTTAAAAACGGGCGGCACAGAAGCCATTTCATCTTCCACTATTGTTTCGAGGTCTTCATCAAAGATCTCTTTTTTCTTGTCAGCCAGTTTTTTGAACCTTTCAAAAGCCTTTTTTGTTTCGGGTTCCGAAAGCGTATAGCCAAGTTTTTTAAGCCGCATTTTGAGAGCGTGCCTTCCCGAGTGTTTACCGAGAACGAATTTAGTTTCCTTGAAGCCGACATCCTGCGGCTTCATTATTTCATAAGTTGTTCTTTCCTTCAGAAGCCCGTCCTGATGTATGCCGGATTCATGCGCGAAGGCGTTCTGTCCGACAATTGCTTTGTTGGGCTGCACCACGATACCCGTTAATTTGCTCACGAGGCGCGATGTTTTGCATATCTCTTTTGTCTTTACAGCCGTGTCTATCTTGAAAATGTCCTTTCTTGTCGAAATAGCCATTACTATTTCTTCGAGCGAGGCGTTCCCGGCCCTTTCTCCGAGCCCGTTCACGGTACATTCCACTTGCCTGGCTCCGTTCAGGACCGCTGAAAGTGAATTGCTTACTCCTAACCCCAGGTCATTATGGCAATGAACGCTTATAACAGCCTTGTCTATGTTGGGCACGTTCATTTTAATGTCCTTTATAAGCGTTCCGAATTCGTGAGGAGTGGAATACCCTACCGTATCCGGGATGTTTATGGTGGTAGCCCCGGCGTCAATAACGGCTTCCACGACGTCGTACAAAAAATCCTTATCCGTGCGCGAGGCGTCTTCCGGGGAGAATTCAATGTCATCAAGCTTCTTCTTGGCGTATTTCACTGACCATACCGCTGCGTTAAGTATTTCGTTTTCGGCTTTTTTTAGTTTATACTTCATGTGTATCTTGGATGTTGCCAAAAATACGTGTATCCTCGGCCTCTTCGCTGTCTTGACAGCGTTATAGGCGGCGTCTATGTCCGCTTTTACGGCTCTTGCCAGGCCGCATACTCCGGACTTTTTGATCTCGCGGGCCACGTTTTTAACAGCTCTAAAATCATCGGGGCTGGAAATAGGGAACCCCGCCTCTATGAAATCGACCCCCAGCTTTTCCAGCTGCTTCGCTATTTCAAGCTTTTTCTTGTTATTCAAGCTTGCTCCGGGAGACTGCTCTCCATCTCTTAGCGTCGTATCAAATATGATTATCCTGTCCTTCATGTCTTTCCTCTTCTGTTTACTTTAGAAATATTTTTTGTGGGTTGCTCGGCGGCAGGGCCCGCGAAAAATATTTTAACTCTTCATCCAGGGCATCATCTTTCTTAATTTCTTCCCAACCTCTTCTACGGGATGGTTGTCATCCGCTTTCGAGAGCTTGTTGAAATTGGGCCTGCCTTTCTCGTTCTCCTCTATCCATTCTTTAGCGAATTTACCTGACTGCACTTCCTCCAGCATCTTTTTCATTTCTTTTCTGGT
>CAZFLU010000059.1:0-6504 GCA_964519195.1 uncultured Planctomycetia bacterium
CGGCTCGAAGCCTTATGTCACGCACAGGGATAGTATAATCCTTTGGCGCGCCTTTTAGGCCGGGGTCATGCGATATCGAAAGCTGCGTCTTTGCCATGTTAACGGGCAATTTCCCGTACCCAAGCTCTGTGAAACGTTTTATTTTTTTATTAGCAAGTTTTGAATAGCCTACTTTTTTCGCTCCGTAAACGATCTTTGCTATTTTTGCTATTTTTTCTTTTATAGAATCTTCTTTTTTGTATAAAAATTTCATTCGGGACCTTTTTTTAAGAACTCGTAAAACCGCCTTCGCTATAGCTTCTCCCCCTATTCCGCCTTTTTCAAAAACTTCTGATATCACGGCGGCGTCAGCCCCGAATTCTATTGCTTTAGCGAGCATAATGTCCAATTCATCTTCGTTATCAGAGGTAAATCTGTTTACCGCGACAACGCAGGGAATTCCGTGAACATGAACGTTCTCTATCTGCTTCCTTAGGTTTTCGCAGCCTTTTACCAGAGCCTCTGTATTAGATCTTGATATAGCTTTCATATCAGGCTTTGCGCCTATCGTAAGCTCGAAAGCGCCCCCGTGCATTTTTAACGCTCGCGTTGTGGCAACCAAAATAGCGGCGTCCACTTTAAGGCCTGCTTCGCGGCATGTTATATTAACAAGTTTTTCAAAACCGCAGTCTGCCCCAAAACCGCTTTCCGTTACAACATAGTCCGCAAGTTTAAGCGCTACCATATCAGCGATCGCTGAATTATTCCCGTGCGCGATGTTAGCGAACGGGCCGGCGTGTATAAGAGCGGGCGTTCCTTCCAGCGTTTGCACGAGGTTCGGTTTAACAGCTTCTTTCATGAGAACGCTCATGGCGCCTGCCATCTTAAGACGCTCCGCGGTAACCGGTTTTCCTTTGTAGTCAAAACCTATTATTATTTTTCCGAGTCTGGCCCGAAGATCCTGCAGGCTTGTCGCAAGCGCAAGTATCGCCATGGTCTCGGTGGCGACTGTTATATCGTAACCTGTTTTTCTCGGATACCCTTTTACTTTACCCTTTCTGTTAAGCCCTATAAGTATTTCGCGAAGCGCGCTGTCGCTAAGGTCAACGCATCTTCTTAGCGTTATATTTTCCGGATCAATGCCAAGCTTATTTTTGTGAAATATATGCGCGTCTACCGCCGCTGCCAAAAGATTATTCGCTGTTTCAACAGCGTGCGTGTCTCCTGTAAAATGAAGGTTTATATCCTCCATCGGGACTACTTGAGAATAACCGCCTCCGCAAGCGCCTCCCTTTACGCCAAAAGTAGGACCTTTAGAGGACTGTCTTAATGTATTACACGCTTTTTTTCCTAACCTGTTAAGCGCCTGTCCAAGGCCGATCGAAGTTACTGTTTTACCTTCTCCTAAAGGCGTAGGGGTTATGGCAGTCACGGCTATAAGCTTTCCGTTAGGCTTATTTTTAAGACGTTTTAATATATCAAGCGACACCTTAGCGGAAAACCTGCCATGCGGCTCAAGTTCTTTATGCAATATACCTAGTTTTTGGCCTATTTTCTCGATCGGCTTTAATTTCGTTTGTTTTGCGATCTCTAAATTTGTCAGCATGTTCTCCGTTCCCGCATTACCCTTGTCAGGTCCGGGACCTGCCGGGGTATTATTTGATAAGCGCGAGGGTTTCGGAACGCGTTTTTGAATTAGTGCGGAATATTCCCCGCACAGCGCTTGTCGCGGTTACCGTACCCGGTTTTTTTACCCCCCGCATTGACATGCAAAGATGTTCTGCCTCTATAACAACCATGACGCCTTTGGGTTTCAGTTTTTTCATTATTGTATCAGCGATCTGTGTTGTAAGGCGCTCTTGAACCTGGAGACGCTTGGATAATATATCAACTACTCTTGCAAGTTTGCTTAGGCCTGTTACTCTATTCCCATCTGGAATATATGCAACATGCGCTTTTCCTATAAACGGAAGAAGATGGTGTTCGCAAACGGAATAAAGAGGTATATTTTTAACAAGCACTATTTCATCATGGCCTTCGGACAATAAAACTTCGAGTTCTTTGCCCGGGTCTTTTTTTATACCGCTTAGTATCTCTTCATACATATCAGCAACGCGCTCAGGCGTCTCAAGAAGATCTGCTCTCTTAGGGTCTTCCCCCACTGCTTCCAAAATATTCCTTACAGCTTTTATTATTTTCTTTTTATTCATTGTTTCGTGGTCCCCTGATTTACGAGTTCCGAGCAACGACTTAGTGTCTAAAATGTCGCACACCTGTAAAAATCATGGCGATTCCATATTTATTACAAGCCGCAATTATTTCAGAATCTGCTTTTGAGCCGCCGGGCTGGATTATCGCTTTTATTCCGGCCTCGTGCGCTTCTTCGATATTATCGGCTTTTGGGAAAAATGCGTCACTTGCTAAAACCGCGTTTTTGGATTTCCCGCCTGCTTTTCTTTTAGCGATTATTACAGAATCAACCCGTGACATCTGTCCCGCGCCTATACCTACAGTTCTTGTTCCTTGCGCAATTACAATAGCGTTGCTTTTTACATGCTTTACCACTTTCCACGCAAAAAGAAGCGCTTTTATCTGATGTTCATCAGGCTTTTTTTCAGTAACTGCGTTAATATCTTTTTCTGTTTCCTCTTTCAGGTCCATGTCCTGCACGAGAAGCCCGCCCACGACTTTTTTATAATCAAGTTCTTTTTTACTTGTTTTTTTAAATTCAGGAAGTTCAAGAAGTCTCAAATTCTTTTTCTTTGAAAAAATATCCGCTGCGTCTTTATCAAAACCCGGAGCTATTACGCATTCAACAAAATCGGCTTTTTCTATTATCGTATCAGCAAGTTTTTTATTTACTTTTCCGTTAAACCCTACAATGCTTCCAAAGGCGCTTAAAGGGTCGGAGCTAAGAGCGTCGAGATATGCCCGGGTAAGGGTATCGCTTGTCGCAACGCCGCAAGGATTATTATGTTTTAGTATAGCAGCTGCAGGTTCTTTAAATTCTTTTACAAGTTCAAGCGTGGCATTAAGATCAAGAATATTATTGAAGGAAAGTTCTTTACCCTGAAGCTGTTTTGCGCTGGTTACGCTACACTCTTTCGAGTTAGGATTTTTAAGAAATATCGCCTTCTGGTGCGGGTTTTCGCCATAACGTAAATCTTGGATTTTTTCGAAGTTAAGATTTAATTCTGTTTCGTGGCTCGCGGCCCGTGACTCGTGACTCGAGAGAAAATTATAAATAGCTTTGTCATATTCGGATGTTCTTTTAAAAACTTCTTTGCCAAGTTTTTCAAGTGTTCCTTCGGAAAGACTGCCTTTATTTTCCTCAAGTTCTTTTATGATCCCGGGATACGCTGAAGGATCCATAACGACAGCTACTGATTTGTAATTCTTTGCAGCGCTCCTTAGCATCGAAGGTCCGCCGATATCTATATTTTCAATAGCTTCTTCGAGCTTAACGTTTTTTTTAGCGATTGTTTTCTCGAAAGGATAAAAATTTACAACGACCATGTCTATCATTTCTATATTATTTTTCTTAGCTTCTTCCATGTGCGTTTTGTTGTTACGCAGGGCAAGAAGAGCGCCATGTACTTTGGGATGCAAAGTTTTTACTCTGCCATCCATCATCTCGGGAAAGTTTGTATATTCAGATATGTCTTTAACGGGTATTTTTAAAGCTTTTATCGCTTTTGCGGTTCCGCCTGTCGATATAATTTCTATTTTGTGCCTGTGGAGGGCCTTTGCGAGGCCTTCAAGGGCTGTTTTATCAGATACGCTTATGAGGGCTTTTTTTACCTTTATCATCTCTCTCCTATTTAACTTAATTATAATATAGTAGCAGAAAAATGATAGCATAGGCAAGAGTAAAATACAAGGTTGAAAAAACAGTTTAGCCGGGCATTCCTCCGCTTGCCGCTTGCTCGGGGATACCTGCCCCTCGCGCGCTGTGACAAAAATTCTTCATTATCCAAATATGGATATAATCTAAACGGCAGGGTTGTATTCAGAATTTTTGACAGTCGCTCCGGAATACCCGGCTAAACTTTTTTTTGTTTAAGAAAACAAAGTCTCTGCCGGCAGGCAGGAAATGCGTATAGAATTTTCGGTAATTGAACACAGATATGCCGGCAGTGAGGCATGGTAATTTTAAACGGCAGTGGCAAGTTGCTTCTGCATTTCTTTCCAGATCTTTATGTCTTCCGAAACAGGTATGAATCTTAGCGGTTCCTTGTGTAATTTTTCGAGAAGCTCTTCCATGCTTGTAGCAGTATTTATAGTACCATCTTCATTGCTGGTCAGGTAACTAAGATAACTTTTAAGCGTAAGGAATGCGTCGCTATCTTCTCCATTCGTATTGTAGTAATACGCTATGTTTCTGGCTATAATATCCCTCTCAACGATAAGTGGTGCCATAGAATCCGTGCAAGCGTCAGGAACAATAGTAAGGTACGTAAATATATCTGCAAGCTCTTCGGCTCCTTTAAAAATGTCCGCATTCACTCCAGCAAGATCTGTATCCTCTTTCCCAAGTTTTCTGTCTATTATCCTCTGCATTGTTTCAGCAAATGAATGTTCTTCATCCTGCTGCGTAAAAGCGACGATGCGCGCGTGTTTTACGATCTTCCGAAGAGCTTCCGCATTTTCAGTGTCGGCGCTTCTTCCTGTTTTTTCTAAGTCATCTATTCTTGCCTGTAATCTTACAATAACCCCCATGGCGTTATCTAGTGCTCTTAGATAGCTTTCCGTGTCACCTTTTGTATACTCAAAAATAAAAGGTTCTTCTCTTACGCCTAATCCGGCTTTTCGTATCATCCTATCTATTTCATTTATGCCGGCGGAATGCGCTGCTCTGTCTTCCGGATTTCCTGACACAGCTACCAATTGAATAACAAGGTCTTCTCTTCTATTATGCGCGGCTGCGGCCTCTAAAGTTCTTGATCTATAGACTTCTTCTATTGGCATTCTTGCCACCTGGTCTGAATTATAAACAGGTATAGGACCGACTACTGGAAGAGCCTCCATTTCAATTTTTTCTCTTAGAATTAAAATATCACTCATAGTAATGTTATTTTCACCATAACTTAAATCAAACTTTAAACTCTCGCTATGATATCGTGCCTCAAAGATACCTGTATCATTAATCTGTTGACTCCTTAAGGGTATTCCAAACATGCGTCTATATTGTAAATCCAACAAACGCAAGAAACCTCTTATTACTTTTAGATCGTATCCTTTTATCAGGTTTCCGTTAGTATCAAATAGTTCTATTGCGCCTTTAGTTTTGTCTACCTTAATAGTATCCGCCATCGTCATATGGGAAAGTTGGGCAATACATTGAATAAAAGTGGGATATTCGCCGGATTCTTCTATTCTAGCTAATAAATCACCGTCTGCGCCATTTATAATATCTTTTAAATGAAATACGCGAGATTTAGAAAATGTAAATTCAAAATCCCGAGCTTTTCTATAGGCAGCTATTTCATCCTTTTCTTTATCCAAGGCATCAAATAAAGTTGCAAGCTTTTCATCTTCACTGATTGGACTTGCATCAAATTGTTCTACTAATTCTTCCGCTGATATATCGCCTTGGATGAACTTTTCAATATATACATCAAAGGAAAGATGTGTAAAATTATAAGCAAATACGTCGTATTCCCTGTAATTTGTAATTTTCGCTGAACGCATATCCATTCCCGGCGCGGCCGATTCACCTCTTGCGCTCATAAATGCTGCTCCTCCTGCCACTTCAGCATATGATCTATGTACTCTGTCTTCTCCGGCAAGCATTACTGTAAAAGAGCTATCGCTTCTGAATATATCTGCGATCCTGTCCCTTGTGAATGTTGCAAAACCCGGCATATTCAGCATAATAAGATTGCGCTCTGCGGGAAAATCTTCTCGCGTCATATCAGTTGCGTCTCTTATAACTATTCGTATGTTATTAAGGCCAAGCTTTTCCCCGGCGTTTCTAACATTATGCCTTAGCACCTGTAATGTACGCTCTCTTGATTCTTCTCTCATCCTGTTTATTCTCGTATAGACTTCGCTAAGATCTTTCTCGCCGCTTAGCTCGGCTTCACGCTCCATTGCATCAGCCTGGTTGTCAGTATCGCTAACACTCTCCCTTCCGTCTTCTATGCACACAACTTCCCTGGCGCCAAGCGCTGCGGCGGCAATTCCTAATATGCCGCTTCCTGCGCCGGCATCTACAACTGCCATTTCGCTTAAGTCGGGTATTTGCTGTAAAGCGAGTATCATCGCGATCGTGCTTTGATTGTACATACGCCCGAAAAGCGCGCCTATTTTGTCAATATTAAAACCTTTAATCCGTATAATTCTATATCCTCTTTTGCCCAAAACTGCTTCAAGGTCTTCCAGTCCTGTTTCATTCATGAAAAAGAGTTTGCCTATTCTTGCGCAACCGTCTATCATTACAACTTCTTCTTTACTTTGAAGAAACATATCGGCAAGCTTTGCAATTCTGTCGCCCTCATCGATCTGCGCCACATTTACTGCTCC
>CAZFLU010000060.1:0-6468 GCA_964519195.1 uncultured Planctomycetia bacterium
CAAGTTTCTTCCCGGGAGGGAGAGGGAGGCGTTTCGGTCGCGTCTAAGAAAAAAACAGGGAACATAGTAGGGGTATGCCCTGATTGCGGAGGCGCGCTTTGGCACATAGAAGGCTGCATGGTCTGCAAGGCCTGCGGCTACTCTATGTGCGGTTAACCTTTAAAGATTTCTATGAAAATATTTATTGTTTTCTTTTTTCTTCTATCTCTTACAGGCTGCGGCAGGATGAGCGACGAGGCCACGGAGGAACTATTAAAAAGGGACCCTTCGTTCAGAAGCATCCTTGAAAACAAAAGATCGGTAGAGTCTGAGATAAACTCTCTCCGGGACCAATACAGAAGAGAGAAAGAGGAATCGCGGGCGAAGACAAATGCGATAAACGAATCCCTGGCGAGTGAGAGAGCAAAAATAAAAGCGCAGATAGAAGCTCTTGAGAACAGGCTCCAACCGGAAATAGACGGCTTAAAAGCGAAACTTTACGAATCCAGAAGTTTATACGCGGATAAAAAACTGGAATTAAAAGATGACATATATAAGCTTAAAAACATCGAAGGCGTTCTTTCCAAGAAAGGCGACCTTTCGCTTTCGGGCGATGAAGTATCAGTATGGTCCAGGAGAATAGAGAAGATCAAAAAAGACATTAATTCTACGAGGCGCCAGCTCGAGCGCCTCGCGGCCGACATAGATATACTTAAGACAGAATTACGATTGCTCGAACAGTAGTTGCCATATCAATCTCCCCGGCTTTTATTATGAATTACCCCGAAGCCATAGGCTATTTAAATTCATTCATTAACTATGAGAAAATAGGATACAAAGAAAGGCGCGTCTTCAACCTGGACAGGATGAGGCGCCTTGCCGCGCGCTTCGGGGATCCACACCTCAAATTAAGATGCGCGCAAGTTTCCGGCACCAAAGGAAAAGGCTCAACCAGCGGCTTTCTCGCGAGCATTCTTGCAGAGGCAGGCTATAAAACCGGTCTTTACACCTCGCCGCACCTTAATTTTTTTGAGGAACGGTTCAGGATAAACGGTAATGTTATTACGGGAAAGGACCTGACTGATGAAGCGGCGCGCGTAAGGAAAGTCCTTGAAAAGGCTCCTCTAAGCTTTAACCCTACTTTTTTTGAAATATCAACCCTTTTAGCGTTCAATTATTTCGTGCGTTCCGGCGTAGACTTCGCGGTGATCGAGACCGGCATGGGCGGCAGGCTCGACGCCACGAATATAGCGGAATCCGATATCTCGATAATTACGCCTATAAGCTTTGACCATACCGAGATCCTGGGCGCGGAGCTCTCCGGCATTGCCCGCGAGAAATGCGGTATAATAAAAAAAGGCAAACCATGCGTCAGCGCGCCGCAAAAAAAAGAAGTAATGGATATCATTAAAAATACATGCGTTTCTCAAGAATGCGCCCTTTCGATCGTAGGCGAAGATATTACTTTTACTGAAAAAATCCACGATGAGAAAAGCGAGATATTTGACGTAAAGACCCCCCTGGCGGAATATAGAACGTGCAGGATCAATCTGGCCGGAAAACACCAGATAATAAATGCCTGTTCAGCCATTGCCGCGGCAGAGATCTTATCGGAAAAGGGCCTGAAAATTTCTGAAGACCACCTCCGTTCCGGGATAGAAAAGTCGGAAAATCCGGGACGCTTTGAAATAGTAAGCCGCAAGCCCATAATAGTGATAGACGGAGCGCAAAACAGGGAAAGCGCAGCGGCGCTAAGAAAGACTTTTGAAAGAAATTTTAAAGGCAAAAAACCCATTGTTGTCATAGGGGTCTCAAAAGGAAAAGATATAATAGGTATTGTTGAAGAACTGGCGAGCATGGCCAAGAAAATAATATTCACAAAATGCAGCATGGAAAGAGCCGAAGATCCGCTGAAGCTCAAAAAGGCGGCGCCTGTCAAGGACGCTATTACTTGCGGAACAGTTAAAGACGCCATGGATAAGGCGCGGAAATTATCAGGCCCTGAAGGGGCCATAGTCGTAACGGGATCATTTTTTGTGATAAAAGAACTTGAAAGGGAAAGTGACGAAAAATAAAAAAAAGATACATAAAAAAGAAGACACTATCGCGGCAGTGTCCACGCCTATCGGAAAAGGCGGGTTGGGAATAGTGCGTGTAAGCGGCGGAAAAGCCCTTGGTATCGCGGATAAAATATTCGTGTCGAAAGAAAAAATAAAACCTTCGCGTTTTAAGACACATACCGTGCATTACGGGTTTATTCGTAATCCGGGACCCGGCGCCTGGAGCCCGCCGAAAAGAACGAGCCTCGAACCGCGAGGCGCGAATCCCGAAGTGATCGACGAAGTCCTTCTTACCGTAATGCGCGCGCCACGCACTTATACCAGGGAAGACGTAGTTGAGATAAGCTCTCACGGAGGCACGGTCACGCTAAGAAAAGTGCTTGAAAGCGCGCTTCTTGCCGGAGCGAGGCTCGCTGACCCGGGCGAATTCACAAAAAGGGCTTTTATTAACGGAAGAATAGACCTCTCGCAGGCAGAAGCCGTACTTGACATAATAGAATCAAAGACGCAAAGCTCTCTTAAAGCGGCTCTCGGACAACTTGAAGGCGCTTTGTCCAGAGAAATAAAACTCCTTAAAGAAGGCCTGGCGGACGCCAGGACCCAGATAGAAGCGGATATAAATTTTTCAGAAGAAGATATAACAACGGAAGCTTCCGCAAAAATAATAAAAAACCTTAAAAATATATGCGGTAAGATCGAATATTTCATAGAAGAATCCGAAAAAGGCATGATAATGAAAGAAGGCGCTCTGGCGGTCATTTGCGGAAAGCCTAATGTCGGAAAGTCTTCGCTGATGAATGTCATGCTTAAAAGAAATCGTGTTATTGTAACCCCTGTCCCGGGAACCACCAGGGACGCGATAGAGGAAGAGGTTAATTTAAGGGGCGTTCCTTTACGCCTTGTTGATACGGCAGGAATAGCCAAGACAAGGAATATCGTTGAAAAACACGCTCTGGCCCGGTCAAGGTCTTACTTAAAAAAAGCGGACATTATACTCTTACTTTTGGATGCCAGCCGCAAATGGTCGAAAGAGGACGAAGCCCTTTTTAAAAAACTGAAAGGGAAAAAGTACATAGCGGTTCTCAATAAAACCGACCTCAAGCGAAAACTTTACGGAGAGTACGTTAAAAAAAGAACAAAAAACGCTCCGATAGAGGTTTCTCTTCTTAAAAAAAATAACCTCGAAGCTCTGGAAAACGCCATACTAAAAAAAATATGGAAAGGCGACATAGCGGAACCTGAAACATCTTTTGTATCCAATATAAGGCATAAAAAAGCCCTGCTGGATGCGTTAGGCAAGATAAGGCGCGCTATCAGGATCATGTCTATGCGGGAAGCGCCTCTTGAGGTTGCTTCAGAGGAGATCAACAGCGCTATCTACGCGCTTGGATCCATACTGGGCGACGCCGTAGAACTTGACGTGCTTGAGAGGATATTCTCTAAGTTCTGCGTGGGAAAGTAAAAAAGGTTGCATTGGCCCGGTATTAATAATATAATATTAAGCTAATAATATTATTATGGAAAACTCGAACACCTTTTTCGTTCAACTCATACAGAATAAAATACTCTATACCACTGTCTTAGCCTGGTTCATAACCCAGACCATAAAAGTAATAATAGGCGTAATAAGGGAAAAACGGTTTAATTTCAGATGGTTTGTGGGAACAGGAGGAATGCCGAGCTCGCACGCTGCCACGGTAAGCGCGCTTGTTACTTCAGTCGGCATCATAACAGGCGTTGGAAGCCCGGTTTTCGTGGTGGCTCTTGTTTTCGCGATAATCGTTGTATTTGACGCGCAAGGCGTGCGCCGCGCTACAGGCAAGCAGGCCGAGGTGCTGAACAGAATGCTTGATGATATTTATTGGAAACATAAAATACAGGAAGACAGGCTTAAAGAACTACTTGGCCACGCGCCCATAGAGGTATTTGTCGGCATAGCATTAGGGGTCATCATAGCCGTGTTATTATTAGGATAAAAAATGAATAAAAAAATAGTGACCTATATAATTATTGCGGCGGCATTCTTAATGATCATATCTTTCGGGTTTAAAAAAGCTGTCATGAGTCGCAACAAAAACGTGATAAAAAAAGCCGATTCAAAGAGAACGGAAACGCTTAGAAGTTCGCTGCTCGAGATGGCTGATAAGAACGAAAGAGAAGGCAATTTCGTGAAGGCCAGGACAGCCCTTCAGGAATTTTTAGATCGCTTTCCTGACTCGCCGGACTATGGGGAAACAGAGAACCGGATAGAAGGCCTCAACATGAAAATACTTTTCTCAAGCTCTGTTACAGAGGATAGTTTTTCCTATGCGATAAAACCCGGGGACACCCTGGGAAAAATAGCCAGGAATTTTAACACAACGGTTGAACTGCTTAAAAGATCGAACGGCCTTTCTTCCGACATAATAATACCCGGAAAAACCTTAAAGATCACAAAAAATGAATACGAGATCCTGGTGGACAGGTCCGATAACATGCTTTTCTTAAAGACGAAAAACGGCGATGTCGTGAGATCGTATCATGTTTCAACGGGAGAAAGTTTAAGCACACCGACAGGCACATTCAAAATAGAGGAAAAAATGATAAGCCCTGTCTGGTATAAGGTAGGAGCCGTAGTTGATCCGGCAAGCTCCGAGTATGAGCTTGGCTCAAGATGGATGGGGTTATCTATTGAAGGATATGGTATTCATGGCACTAAAGATCCATCTTTGATAGGAAAGCATATAACAAAGGGTTGCGTAAGAATGAGGAATGAAGAAGTAGAAGAACTTTACGCGATCGTTCCAAGCGGCAGTATTGTAACCATAATAGAGTGATTATATGATAATAGGGCTTGATTTTGAAAAACCCATACTGGAGCTTGAAAAAAAAATAGAGGAACTAAGAGCCTTAACTCTTCGCGAAGACATTGATCTATCGGATGAAATAAAAAGGCTCGAAGAAAGGCTTGAGAAAGTAAAGCAGGAAGTATTCAAGAATCTTACCCCATGGCAGCGGGTTCAGATAGCGCGCCATCCCAAAAGACTTTATACCCTTGATTACATAGACCTTATGATGACCGATTTCGTGGAAATTCACGGCGACAGACTCTACGGGGACGATAAGGCGCTGATCGCGGGATTCGCCAAAATAGACGGAAAAAAAATAGCCATAATAGGCCATCAAAAGGGAAAAGATACCAAGGAAAATCTAATGCGAAACTTCGGGAGCGCTCACCCGGAGGGTTATCGTAAAGCCATGCGCGTAATGGAGCTGGCCGCGAAATTCAACCTGCCTGTGGTGACATTTATTGATACTCCGGGGGCTTATCCGGGCGTCGGCGCCGAGGAAAGGGGCCAGGCTGAAGCGATAGCGAAGAACCTTTTTAAAATGTCAACGCTCAAGACCCCGATAATAATATTCGTTATAGGCGAAGGCGGTTCAGGAGGCGCGCTTGGCATAGGGATAGGCGACAGGGTTTACGTGCTTGAATACGCTTATTATTCAGTAATATCCCCTGAAGGATGCGCGGCGATCCTTTGGAAAGAAAGGCAAAGAGCGCCTGACGCCGCGGAATGCCTAAAGCTTACGGGGGAAGACCTTGAAAAACTCGGCATAGTTGACGGCGTCATAAAAGAACCCCTTGGGGGCGCGCATAG
Organism: uncultured Planctomycetia bacterium; assembly: GCA_964519195.1. Lineage (GTDB taxonomy): Bacteria > Omnitrophota > Gorgyraeia > JABMRN01 > RBG-13-46-9 > CAZFLU01. Next base: position 5,678 of record CAZFLU010000060.1, read on the forward strand.
AGACCCCGCGGCGATGGCCGAATCCATAAAGCAAGTTATAAAAAAAGACCTTAACGAGTTTAAAAATATTAAGAAGGACGAACTTATCGCCGAGCGTTACGAAAAGCTTCGAAAGATAGGTGTTTTTTCTTCCGAAAAAAGCACCTCGCCGGACGAAGATAAGGAAAAATGAGATTTTCAAGCGACATAAAAAGTGTGCGCGAAATAAGCCGGGATATAGAAAAGCTCCTAAGAGGCGCGCGAATCAACGAATCGATCATTTTTGATATACGGCTTTCCGCGGAAGAAGCCCTCAAGAATTCCATAATTCACGGGAATAAGCGTAAGAGAGACCTTCCCTTGTTCGTCGACTATAAAATAGAGAATAATAAATTCATGATGGAAATAGAAGACGCCGGCGAAGGGTTTAAGCCGGGCGGCGTTCCCGACCCCACAAAAGAAGAGAATCTTTTGACAGCCGGAGGAAGAGGCGTATTTCTAGTTAATAAGCTTATGGACAAAGTGGAATATAAAGGTAGAGGCAATAAGATATTTATGGTAAAATTTTTAAGTAATAAGAAAGGGGACCCCGCATGAACATTAAAAGCGAAAATAAAGGCGGCATAACGGTATGTTATGTATCGGGAGAAATAGACATAAATACGGCGCCTCAAATGAAAAAGGACCTCGACCGGCTTATAAGCGAGAAGAAAAATAAGATACTAATGAATTTTAAGGATGTAGGGTATATTGACAGTTCCGGCCTCGCGACGCTTGTGGAGATACTTAAGACGTTAAGAAAATGCGAAGGC
>CAZFLU010000061.1:0-6308 GCA_964519195.1 uncultured Planctomycetia bacterium
AAAAACTGAGCGCAGACGCTATAGATGATATATTTAACACATCTGCGGAAAAAGAAAAGCAGATAGGCATGAAAGTTGATAAACAGGTTCACGCGCAATTTAAGGTAACTGATGACCCGCTTCTTCAGGAACGCTTTGAGAAGATAGGGGAGAGAATAATAAAGGTCACCGGTGATGAAAGATTTGTGTATAGATTTACAGTCTTAAAAGCTAAAGACGGACCGCGGGAGAATTATTTTAACGCTTTCGCTGTTCCCGGCGGATATGTATACATGTTTGACGCCATGATGGAGATGCTGGAAACAGATGACAAAATAGCCGCTGTAACCGCTCACGAAATCGGCCATATAACGGCACGGCACGCGATCAAAAGAATGAAGGGAAACCTTGGAGCGAACCTTTTAATGATACTCGCGATGGCTACCGCAAGGGACGGCCAGAGCATTGCAGAAGCTAATAGCGCTCTCGGCATGCTGATGACAGCCTATTCGCGGGAAGATGAAATTGATGCTGACAGGCTTTCCGTAATTTATTTAAAAGAAGCGGGTTTTGCTCCGGAAGGCGTTATAAGGAGCCTGGAGAAATTACAAGAGCTGAGAAAAGAAGGAAAAGAGCGAACTTACGCTTTTTTTAAAACTCACCCGTATTTATCGGAACGCCTCGCGCTGGTAAAGTCCGAGATCAAAGGGTATACGGATTTTAATAGCTATATAAACTTGCCTGATCGTCAGGGCGGGTTATATTGAGAGCTTTTCTTAAAAGATCCACCAGCCGGCTTTGGTTATTTTTCCGTCTTTAAGGCGAAGCGTATCAAAATTTACTCCGACGAGAGTACCTTCGAAATTAACTTTTTTTCCTTTTCTTATGCCCTCAGCGCTTGCTTTATCAACAGTAAGCATTATTTCAAACCTGTGGCCGCTGTATGTTTTTTGAAGGTAAACAACGGCTTCTTCCGAAGATGAAAAGCTTCGCAGGATATCACGCACTTTCGCTTTTCCGGTAATGACATTATTTTTATATTTCTCAACCGTGTCCATTTTCTGAAGCGAAGTAAGTTTTTGGCTGCCGAGCGCGGAAAGCACCTTTTCAACCTTTACGGTATCAGCGTAAGAATGCGTTGCAACAATCATGCTAAGGATAAGCGCCAGCGCTATCAGTATTTTTCGTGTTTTCATTTAATCCTCCGGATTTTGTATATATGTAAATATATCATAAATTAATGAAAAATACAATCAAAAGAGACCTTGACTTATAAAAGTGCGCGTGGTAAAAAATAGCTTATGAAATATGTGATCAAGAAATCATCCCCGCCTCCGGAGAAAAACGTAAATTACAGGGAAGCCCTTAACGAAGAACAGTATAAAGTTGTGACAGAAGCGGACGGCCCATGCCTTGTTCTCGCGGGCGCCGGTAGCGGTAAAACTCGCACGCTCATTTATAGGGTTGCGTATCTTCTGGAAAAGGGCGTTCCGGCGCAAAACATAATGCTCGTTACCTTTACTAACAAAGCCGCAAAGAACATGCAGGAGAGGATCGAGGCGCTTCTTAAATCGAAACCCAAGGGGCTCTGGAGCGGGACGTTTCATCATATAGGCAACAGGTCACTAAGGCTTTTTTCGAAAGAAATAGGTTATAAAAACGCCTTTGGCATACTGGACGGGGAAGATTCGGCTGACCTTTTAAAGGTTTGCATTAAGAACCTCAAGCTTAAAATAACAGAAGAAAGGTTTCCCAGGCCCAAGGTTCTGCGTTCGATAATAAGCTTTTCAGTAAATTCAGGTAAAACGCTGGAAGAGGTGCTTAAAAAGCAGTACCCGTATTTTTTAAAGTTTACAGGAGAGATCGAAAGCGTAAAGAAAGAATACGAGCTTAAGAAAAAACTCTCGTGCAACATGGATTACGACGATCTTCTTACCAAATGGCGCTGGCTTCTACAAAACGTAGGAGCAGCTAAAAAGAGGTTCCGGGAACAGTTTCACTACGTTCTTGTGGATGAGTACCAGGATACCAATCGCCTGCAGTCAGATGTGATAAAAGAGCTTTCAGCGCTTCACAAAAATGTTCTCGTAGTGGGCGATGACGCGCAGGCGATATATTCGTTCAGGGGAGCGGATGTATCGAACATTTTAAGGTTTCCGAAGGACTACCCGGAAGCTAAGATATATAAGCTTGAAAGCAATTACCGCTCAACGCCTGAAATACTTGATCTTGCGAACGATTCCATATCGTATAATAAGAACCAGTTCTCAAAACATCTGCGCGCTATCAGAGAGAGCGGTTCCATGCCGGTCCTTATCGAAGTAAAAGACATGTACGGCCAGGCAGATTTTATAGGCCAGCGCGTACTTGAGCTTCGAGACGAAGGCGTCGCGCTTAATGACATGGCTGTTCTTTTCAGGGCGCATTACCAGTCAGCGGAACTTGAAATGGAACTTACAAAAAGAAATATTCCGTTTGTCATAAGAGGCGGGATAAGATTTTTCGAACAAGCCCATATTAAAGACGTTTTAGCTCATCTTAGGATAGTAATTAATCCGCTTGATGAGCTTGCGTGGATAAGGGCGCTTTCTTTGCATCCCGGAATAGGGACGAGCTACGCAGGCAAAGTGTTTGACGAATTTTCCGGATCAGGGAAGCTCGATGATATATTAAAACAAAGCTTTGGTAGGTTTTTACCGGAGAGGGCACAGAGAGGCCTTAGGGTATTTAAAAAAATAATGAAACCACTTTTAACCGAAGACCTTGAAAAAAAACCGGATGAGGCAATAGCCAGGGTTCTTGAGCACGGATATTCAACTTACGCGATAACGCATTTTGATAACGCTAAAGACAGGGTTGATGATCTAAGGGAACTTGTCAATTTCGCGCATCAATATAAAAGCATGCGCTCGCTTCTTCATGATATAACGCTCAGGGAATCCTTTAAAGGCGAAACCATAAACGGAGCTCCGGTGCACGATGAACACATGGTCCTTTCAACAATACATCAGGCCAAGGGCCTTGAGTGGAAAGTCGTGTTTATAATAGGACTCTGCGAGGGCCAATTCCCGCATTCCAAAACCAAAGAAGACCCTGCGCAGCTTGAGGAAGAGAGGCGGCTTTTTTATGTTGCCGCCACAAGGACCCAGGACGACCTTTATTTGATGCATCCCTTGACAAGATACGATTACCAGCTTGGCACTGTTATATCCAGGAAATCCGTTTTTATTGAAGAATTGGATAGCGAGCTCTATGATAAGTGGGAAATAGAAGAAGAATACGCGGAGGACCGCGTAATAAACCTTGATTAAATGAAAAATGAGCGAATAAGCCTTATAAAAGGTGACATTGCTTTAACAAGCGGGGGAGAGCTAAAGGCCTTATAATGAAAAAAGTAACTCTTAAAAACGCGAAACAAATCAAATAAAAAGTCGTAATTAAAGTATAAAAAGCTAGATAGCAACAATTATGGATGCAGCAGATTTTAAAGAACTTGTTCTAAAAGCATTTAATGAGCTCCCTACAGAATTTGCTTCCAAGCTTGATAATATCGAGATCTGCATAGAAGATGGGCCCGACATGGCTGCGGCAAAAACTCTAAAACTGGGCTCAAGAGGCAGACTTTTGGGTTTATATCAAGGCGTTCCGCTTAAGAATAGAACTCATTATTATGGCATGGTTTTGCCTGACAAAATAACGCTTTTTAAGGCTAACATTGAATGTGCCTGCCAGCGGAGCGGGAGAGACCTTTATAATGAAATAAAACACGTTCTAGAGCATGAAATTGCCCACCATTTCGGCATATCAGATGAGAGATTAAAGGATCAAGGCATTTATTAAAAAGACCCTACCGTAAGTCTCAAAATCAGACATAATTCAGGGGAGAGGTTTATCCACAGCTATAGCGCAGTTTTTGTCCAAAGTCATAAAGCTTTGTACAGGCTTGTACACCTTTCATTAAAAGCAAGTACACCTTTGTTGGCGTCCAAAACCCTTACTTATACACAAAACGGTTACTTGTCCACAACGTCCTATAATATATCTTATGTTAACTTATTATATAGGGTAGAAGGATTGCAGCGAGTTTTGAACCTGGTTCACACCGACCACTAAACTACCTGCGGGAACCTGGTTCAGAAAGCTGACAAAAGCCGCTTTTACACCTTACAACCGCACCGCTTTTTCTTAAGGATTTTGACTTGTTCGGAAGGTTTATCTATGTATTTGACCTGTTTATTAGCCCCTCTGGCTAACCGCTTATCTAACGGGCTTGCATGCCTATATCCGCGCCTTTTGAGCTCTGCCACCAGACTTTCATGCCTTAAATACAGGGCTTTTAAACGGCCCCTCCAGCGCATTGTTTCAGGATGCCTGGAATATCCTTTTTTACCCTTGGTTAATATAGTCCAGATTGCATGCAGTTCGCGATGTTCACCAAGTAAATGCTGCCTACATAGTCTTTTTGGAGATAGATCCCAGATTCTCATAGCGACTATATTTTAGCTTTTAAAACCGCCATAAGCAACTACTAATTTGGGAAAAAATCAAATTAAGCATCTCCCCCAGGCCTCTCCCCTAATCAAAATCGTGACTCGGAACTCGTGGCTCGTGACCCGTAAGTTTGAACCTGGTTCAGAAAACAGAAGACAGATGACAGAAATCAGATCGCAGATTACAGAGATCCAAAAAGCATTGACAAAAGGTCCCTTAACAGGTATACTTATATTGTAGCTACATTTGTAGCCACAATAGTGCTTAAAATATGAAATAGAGAGGTGTAAAAATGACTGTTGCAAGAGCTTTATTAAATGCTAAATCTATTGGAGTGAGAAGGCTGAAAAACAACCTTTCGCGTTTTATCAATAAAAATGAACTTTTTATTGTAACTGAATACGGCACTCCGGAGGGCGTATATGTGCCCTATGAGGAAATGATGGAAATAGTTGATGTTCTTGATGAGCTTCAGGATAAAGAAACAGTAGAAGCTGTAGCTGAAGGTAGAAAAGCCATAAAAGCTAAACAAAAAGGCATATCAGTTTCTAAAGTATTCAAAAAAATAAGAAAAAAGTGACTTACAAACTCAAATTCCCCAACCAATCTGTAGCAAAAAAATTCGAGAAAGCGCTAAGAAGCATTCCACAAGAGAAAATCCGTAATCAAATCATGGATGCGGTAGAAGACCTGGCTGGCAATCCCAGGCCCTATGGAGAGCCGAAGATCAAACCACCCATTAATATCTATAGCTTTGTAGCTCAATATCGCTTACGAATTGGTGATTATCGAGTGCTTTATGATGTTGATGACAAGCGAAAAACTGTCTGGGTTCTACACCTGCGTAAGCGAAACGAACGAACTTATCGGTAAGTTTGCCACCAGATACCCTGATAGATACCCTGATAACCTGATTGCCTATTTCCTGATACCCTGATAACCCGATGCCCTGCCACCTCTCCCCTAATCAAAATCGTGACCCGTGGCTCGTGACTTGGATCTCGCGGCTCGTTAGTCGACTACTATATTAGCACCAGGCCTTACTTTCGCAATAGAAGGAGGTCTTTTTGAACCTGTTTCTTAGCTGGGGAAGATTCAGGGGAGGTGAAACAGGTTCGAGAAACACGCCCCACGCGTCACGAGCTACGGTTTTCATTTAATAGTATTTTAGACCTCTAATAGCGGGAAATCAAGGGAATTGGAAGGATTAAAGCTAATAATTTTCCCATACGTTAAATGCTTTATAATATATGGGAATAATATAGTTTGCTTATTGCCTTTATCGTTTCTTCATGGCTTTTTGTAGGGCTTTGAGCAACCCAATAGTTAAATTATAAATTTCATTAAAAAAGGTCACACTTTCGTGTCCGCCATCTCACCCGTTATTGTGTAATTGACCTTCTTTTGCAGTGTTGCCCCGTTTTTCTGCTCTATCTCCTTTTGCTGAAGCACTTCGCTCTCTTTTATCTTATCTTCTGCAATGGGAATGGGCTCGTCTTTAGGATTAAGAGTAACAGTGTATATTATGTTTTTAATTTTTGGTTCTATTTGATTCTTGGTTTCCTTGTTAAAATAGTATGTCACGCTTACCCGCCCGCTATTTATAGTATTTTTTATTTTTTCTTTATCGGCTTTGTCGATAACGCCGTTTTGGTCAATGTCGAAGCCAGCTACGTAATGTTTATCACCGGTTTCGGAGCCCATTGCCGCTTCTAAAGCGTTATTGATCTTTGTTGCGACAACCTTAAACTGAGCATAATCCAATTGCTCGACATCCCGCAGCATACCGAAATCAAAAGCGTTGACAAAACCGTCATCATTTAAATCATAGTCAGAGT
>CAZFLU010000062.1:0-1301 GCA_964519195.1 uncultured Planctomycetia bacterium
TGTTCCCCTGACAATATTCTATGAAAAGAAAAAAACAAATTACTTTTTACTTTCGCAGTGCGAACTTGTGAACTACTTTCCCGGCGCGCGGAAAACCCTAGAGAGGATCTCTTACGCTTTGTATTTCGCGGAGCTCCTGGACCGCGCCACGCATTTGGGCGAGACGAACGAGGGGCTCTTCGAGCTCCTTAAAAACTCGCTTGAGCTTCTTTCGGGGAGCGCGAGTTCCAAACGCGCGGCAAGGATATTTGAGATAAAGCTTTTATCAGGCCTCGGACTAATGCCGCGGCTTTCCTCTTGCAGCGCGTGCTCCAAAAGAACAGAAAGCGAAAAAGTAAAATTCAGTTTTAGAACAGGCGGAGTTCTCTGTCCATCCTGTTCCAAGGCTGATAAAGGAGCCATGCCGGTTCTGGCGGGTACCATTAATTTTATAAAGCACATAGAGGGCTTTCCGTTCGCAAAAATACGGCACGTTAAGGTTACGCAAAGAGTGGGGTCTGAAGTTGAAAAACTTTTAAGAAATTTCATAATGTACCATTTGGACATTAGGCCCAGGACCCTGAAGTTTATTAATGCGATTAGCGTATAGCGTAGAGCGCATAGGTTTCCTATCCGCTGAACCTGTCCGCTAAAACGCAGAAGAAGGATTACGCAGATTAAAATAGATTACGCTGATCGATCTGTGTAATCATATCTAAATCCGTGTAATCAGATTAATAATTAACAAAAGGGAGACAGTATGCCAATAGACCTTAATACATTAACTTCGTTATGCAAGAGGCGCGGGTTCATATACCAGAGCAGCGAGATATACGGCGGGCTTGGAAGCGTTTGGGATTACGGGCCCCTCGGAGTAGAGCTTAAAAACAATATCAAGAAGCTTTGGTGGAAAAGCATGGTCTATGAGCGTGACGACATCGAAGGGCTTGACGCGGGCATACTCATGCATCCCGAGGTATGGAAAACTTCCGGACACATTACCGGATTCAAGGATCTTTTAGCGGATTGTAAAAAATGCAAAAAAAGATTCAGGGTCGACCTTATCAAAGGAAAGAGCTGTCCGGAATGTAACGGCGAGCTTACCGAGCCCAGGGCTTTTAATCTCATGTTCAAAACTTTTGTGGGTTCTCTTGAAAGTGACGCCAACGAAGTATTTTTACGCCCTGAGACAGCGCAGGGTATTTTCGTGAACTTTAAAAATGTGCTGTCCGGAGCAAGAAAGAAGCTTCCTTTCGGCATAGCGCAGATCGGTAAGGCTTTCAGGAACGAGATAACAACCGGAAATTTCATTTTCCGTTCCC
>CAZFLU010000062.1:1311-6247 GCA_964519195.1 uncultured Planctomycetia bacterium
GCGAATTCGAGCAGATGGAACTTGAATATTTTACCCGTCCGGATGAGAGCGATAAATGGTTTGAATATTGGGCGCAGGAAAGATTTAACTGGTATATCGAGTACGGCATTAAAAAAGAGAATCTAAGGCTAAGGGAGCACGAAAAAGAAGAACTTGCGCATTACGCTAAATCCTGTTATGATATAGAATTCCTTTTTTCAATGGGTTGGTCGGAACTCGAAGGAATAGCCAACCGCACAGATTTTGATCTTAAACAGCATTCAAGTATAAGCGGGAAAACGCTGTCATACTTTGACGAGGAAAAGAAAGAGGAAATAATCCCGCATGTCATAGAGCCCTCAGGAGGCGTGGACCGCGCGTTTTTGGCGTTCCTGACGGATTCCTATAAGTCAGAGAAGGTCCGGAACGAAAAAAGAGTAGTGCTCGAGCTTCATAAAAAATTAGCGCCTATTAAAGCGGCTGTCCTGCCGCTTCTTAAGAATAGGCCGGAGATAACAGAGCTTGCGAAAAATATCTATAAAGATATCAGGGGCGACTATAAAGTAGCGTATGATGACACTGCTTCCATAGGCCGGCTTTACAGGCGGCAGGATGAGATAGGCACGTTATATTGCATCACGATCGACGTCGGCTCCCTTGAAGATAAAAAAGTAACGGTACGCGACAGGGATACGATGCGGCAGGAAAGAATCGACATAGCGATGCTAAAAAGGTATATGGAAGATAAGTTAAAGTAACACTGGAAAAAGACGGCCTGCTTACCGGCAGGCAGATCGAAAGGAGAGATCGAAAGTGGCAAAGAAGAAGAAAACCGGGAAAAAGTTCGTGTATTTTTTTGGAAACGGAAAAGCTGACGGGAACGAATCCATGAAAAACCTTCTTGGAGGTAAGGGGGCTAACCTGGCCGAAATGGCCGGACATCGCTACCTTAAACTGCCTGTTCCTCCGGGATTCACAATTACTACGGAAGTTTGTACATATTATTATGAAAATAAGCGAACGTACCCAAAAGACCTTAAAACGCAGGTAGATAAAGCCATGAAAGAGATAGAGCGCGTGATGGGGAAAAAATTCGGGGACACGAAAAATCCGCTACTTGTTTCGGTAAGGAGCGGCGCGCGCAGATCAATGCCCGGCATGATGGATACGGTTCTTAACGTAGGGCTTACTGAAAACACGATACCCGGGCTCATAAAGTTAACAGGCGGGAACGAAAGGTTTGTATACGACGCGTACAGGCGCCTTATAATGATGTATTCCGACGTTGTAATGGAAAAAGCCGCGGGGATAGAGCCTAAAGGCGGAAAAGGCATACGAAAAACACTGGATGAAAAACTGGGGCGCCTTAAAAAAGAAAAAGGATACGAGAATGATACCGAGATAACAGCCGACGAGCTTAAGGAGATGGTAAAAGATTTCAAAAAAACCGTTAAAGATGTGTTGGGAAAGCCTTTTCCGGATAACGCCAGCGAGCAGTTGTGGGGAGGTATCGGGGCGGTTTTTGCCAGCTGGAACGGAAAGCGAGCCATTGAATACAGGCGCATCGAGCGCATTCCCGATGAATGGGGCACGGCTGTTAACGTGCAAAGCATGGTATTCGGGAACATGGGCGAAGATTGCGCTACAGGCGTAGCTTTCACGCGAAATCCGGGTAACGGTGAAAACCGCTTTTACGGAGAGTACCTTGTAAACGCCCAGGGCGAAGACGTTGTTGCCGGGACACGCACGCCTGCGCCTATAAATTCATATTCTGTGAACGCGCAGTCCGAACATCTTCCCAGGCTGGAAAAACTAATGCCCGAGATCTATGAGCAACTTGAGGATATCAGGGCGCGCCTTGAAAAGCATTACAAGGACATGCAGGACATAGAGTTTACTATTGAGAACGATAAACTATTCATGCTTCAGTGCCGCACAGGCAAGCGAAACGGCGTATCAGCTGTTAAAATGGCTGTTGAGATGTATAAGGAAAAATTGATCAATGCCGAAACAGCTATCATGCGCGTTCAGCCGAATCAGCTTGTTGAGTTATTGCTGCCCATGATAGACCCGAAAGCTGAAAAGGCAAAAGACCCCATAGGCAAAGGGCTTCCCGCGGGTCCGGGCGGCGCTGTAGGAAGAGTTGTGTTTACATCTAATGAAGCCGTGGAATGGGCTTCCCGAGGCGAAAAGGTCATCCTTGTGCGCGAAGAGACCTCTCCGGAGGATGTTGACGGAATGCATAAGGCGCAGGCCATTCTTACAAGTAAAGGCGGCATGACATCTCACGCTGCGCTTGTTGCAAGAGGGTGGGGCAAGTGCTGCATTGTTGGTTGCGGCGATGTTGATATAGCGGACGATGACAAATCATTTAAAACAAGAAGCGGCGTGACTGTCAAAGAAGGCGACTGGATAACCCTGAACGGGACAACGGGCCTTGTTTACGAAGGAAAACTTCCGCTTGTAGACATAGACATAGAACATAATAAAACATATGCCGAACTCATGAAGCTCGTAAATAAAGCAAGGGTCCTTAAAGTCCGCACGAACGCCGACACTCCGAAAGACGCCCGGCAGGCGTTGAATTTCGGGGCCGAAGGCATAGGACTTTTCAGAACAGAACACATGTTTTACGGCGAAGGCAGCGATAAGCCTCTGTTTCTCTTACGCAAGATGATAATGTCGAAAAGCGAACAAGAGAGAAGAAACGCGCTGGACGAGCTATTTCCGTTCGTTAAGAACGATATCAAAGCTACGCTTCTCGTCATGAACGGTTATCCTGTTACGATACGTCTTTTAGACCCGCCGCTTCACGAATTCGTGCCGCACAGCGAGGATAAACTCGCGCAACTCGCCGAAGAGCTGAAAGTAAATGTTAACGAACTTAAGAAGCGCGCTGATTCATTAAAGGAGAATAACCCTATGCTCGGGCACAGAGGCGTGCGTCTTGGGGTTACGTATCCTGAAATTACAGAGATGCAGGTGCGCGCCATACTGGAGGCGGCTGCGGAGGTCGTGAAATCGGGTAAAAAAGCCGAGCCTGAAATAATGATACCCGTAACTTGCGCAAAGACGGAACTCGCCGATCAAAGGATCATTGTTGACAGGGTATATAAAGAAGTGCTGGAAAAATTCGCTCTTAAAAAACTTTCCTTCATGTTCGGAACAATGATAGAAATACCGCGGGCCGCCCTTAGAGCTGATGAAATGGCGGAAATCGCTGAATTTTTCTCATTCGGCACGAACGATCTTACCCAGATGAGTTTCGGGTTCAGCAGGGACGATATAGGGGGTTTCCTGCCGGATTATCTGACCAAAAAGATACTGCCGCACGATCCGTTCCAGACGATCGATGTTGACGGAGTGGGCGAGCTTATTAAGTTAGGTATCGAGAGAGGAAGAAAATCAAGAAAAGGCCTAAAGGTCGGCATATGCGGCGAACACGGCGGAGACGCGGATAGCGTAGAGTTCTGTCACGAAGCAGGCATGAATTATGTAAGCTGTTCTCCTTTCAGGGTGCCGATAGCGCGGCTTGCCGCAGCTCACGCGGTTATCAAAGCTAAGAAAAAATAACAATGGATAATATAAGGTTATACTTAAAAGACATAAAAGACCTGCCCCTTCTTACGGCAAAGGAAGAGGTGGACCTGGCCAAGAAAATAAAAAAGGGCGACAAAAAAGCCCGGCAAAAAATGATACAGTCAAATTTGCGGCTTGTCATAAATATCGCTAAAAAATACAGCTATCTTGGCGTACCCATGCTTGACCTCATAGAAGAAGGCAATCTCGGTCTTATGAAATCCGTGGAAAAGTATAACCATAAAAAAGGCTACAGATTTTCAACTTACGCGGCCTGGTGGATAAAGCAGTACATTACAAGGGCCATTGCGAACCAGGGGAAAACCGTAAGGATACCCGTATATGTAATAGAGCTTCTGATGCGCTTTAAAAAAGTATCGGGCCAGATATCGCATAAACGTAAACGAAAACCGAAGCTAAGCGAGATCGCGAAAAGAATGAAAATGCCGATAGCGCGTATCAGGCAACTTAATCGCATGGCCAATACAGTGTCCAGCCTTAACGCGCCTGTTGATGAAAGCGGCTCAACCGAGTTCATGGACCTGATAGAAGATGAGAAAGTGACAAAAGAAATAGGCGATCTAAGCAATTTTCTTTTGCACGAGAGAATAAAAGACCTCCTTCACAAGATGAGCCACCGGGAAAGAAAAATACTTACGCTTAGATTTGGCCTGAAAGACGGAACAAAGCACACGCTTCGCGAAACCGCTAAGCATTTCGGCATTACGCGCGAAAGGGTCCGGCAGATAGAAAGCGTCGCGATGCGCAAACTAAGAGAATACATGAAAGATGAGGAAAACGGAATAAGTAAGGAGGCCGATACAGATGGAAAAAAGCCTTAAAAGTTATGTGCGGGACATACCGGACTTTCCAAAAAAAGGAATTATATTTAAGGATATAACGCCTCTTATCGGGGACCCTGAAGCTTTCCGTTCCGCAATAAATGAATTTTATGAAAGATACAAGAATAAAAAAATAGAATATATCGTAAGCGTTGAATCGCGCGGATTTATTTTCGGCGCGGCTCTTGCTTATTTGCTGAAATGCGGGCTTGTGCCTGTAAGAAAAAAAGGCAAACTTCCATATAGTACGCATGAAGTAACTTACGCTCTTGAGTACGGCAGCGATACGCTTCAAATGCATGAAGATGCTTTTCAAAAAGGAGCGCGCGTTCTTTTAATAGATGACCTCTTGGCAACAGGCGGAACAACAAATGCTGCCATGGAACTTATTGAAAAAATAGGTGGAAAAATAATTGAAGCGGCGTTCGTTATTGAACTCGAATTCTTAAAAGGAAAAGATAAAATTAAAAACGTTCCGATATTTTCTTTGATAAAGTACTAAAGGTCCCTGTCCACCTTCGGTGAGACTTGGAGAA
>CAZFLU010000063.1:0-6131 GCA_964519195.1 uncultured Planctomycetia bacterium
TCTATAGCGCGCAGTTCCTTCAATGTACTCAAGCACGATATCCGCTGTTATGGCTAATCTATCGATATCGATCAGTTCGATATTTGTATATTGAGAAATTGCTTTTTGCCAAAAATCTTGGGTTTTAAGGTCCTCTATCTCGACTTTTTCCAATTTACCAAAATTATTTCCTGCCACCTCTTCCTCTGCCAGCCTATAAAGAAGATCGGCTAATTCTCTAGAATTTCTTGGCGCATTATAGTCGGCGTCTTTAGGTCTGCCGCCTCCAAAAAGATGGAAGGCCCGCTCTTCTTCATTCCAGAAAAGCTGACGGGTTTCGGCGAAATTGAAAGCCTCTTCTATGCTCATCTCGATAGACCCGGTTTTATTAGGGTCCGTATCGTTTATTACGGGAATATGCGTTTCGCCCTGCCCTTGGCGTTTAAGAAGTTCGGAAATAGTGCCCGGCTTTAGATCTTTGCTATTATTTTCATCTTTATCATGTTCTATTTCTAAAAGTATTCTTGCGAAATCCAATATGTCAAGATATTCTTGCGCGCGTTTTTTTTGCTCATCCTGATATGCGCTGATCCAGTCAAAGCCTATTTTCTCGAATATTTCGTTAAGTTCTTTATCAGTGCCGTATTTTAGTAACGCGTTTTTACTAAAATTTCGTATAAAATTCGCTTCTTCGCTGTTTTCACCATAGAAAGCGTTGATCAGGCTTTGGGCTTCCCGGCCTTCAGGATTTACATATATCGGATCATGAAACCCGATGTTTCGCATGAGTTCGGCGTATTTTTTCCATTCAATTACATCTTTTCGCGGATACCCGTAAAATAGCCCCTGTCTTTCATCGAAATATTCATCGCGCAATATAAGCTCATACAGAAATTGATTTAGTTTTTTATCAGCTGTTATTTTTTTTCTTTCCTTTTTACTAAATAGATCTGCGTTATCATTCGCTATCTCGCGCACTATGTCGGGATTAAATATTACGCAGGACCGCGCGCTCTCTTTATATTGAGGCATTATCGGGCCGTTTTTCCATATAAGCCGGAGACGATCGTTAAACGTTTCTTTTAAAATACGGCTTACAATATTCAGCTCCCAGGCAGAAAGTTTTTCTATCCCGTCTACTGTTGAGGCGGGTCTTTCTCCTATGAGCACAAGCAAGACTTCGGGTTTTAAAAGAAAGTCTTTACATTTTCTATTTATGCCCCGTTCACCAAGAAGATTTTTGATATCATTTACTCTTCTACGCATGCGCGTGAAGCGACTCGTTATCTGCCCGATATCTTCGATTACTTTTTTCGCGCGCGCGGCAGTATCGCCTTTGGACGGTATGGCCGTGCTTTCTCTGGGTATCTGGGAATGTTTATCGATGAATCCTTTTATCTGGTTCAGAGAGTACGTCAAAACGTCCTCATCGGTAATATAAATAAATACCGGAGCTTCATCCTCAAGCACCCGCCTGGAATTTAGCAGTCCTTTTAATAAAAAGTTTTGCAAGTGATCGCGGGCCTCTTCGTACCTGCCTTCTTCGATATATTCGTATATGATCTCAAATTCCGCAGATAACGGCCCTGTCCCTCCTATATCTACGTTTTGCGCTTTATTGGAAAGGTGCATGGCGTGCTTGAAATGCCTTAGGGCGTTCTCGTATTCTTCCATAAATTCATGCATGTGGGCTATGCGCATCTGTACTCGAGAGGCTGCGTAAAATCCAAGCTTTTCTTCATAAGTTGGTTTCTTTAAATCAAATGCGGCGTATTTTTTCTCAAATTCCTCTTCAAGTTTTTTTATTTCAGTCCGTATAACATCGTAGCTGGTTCTCTCGTCGCTCATCCAGTTCATTATGCGTTCTTCAATTGCCTTCTCCGCTTTAAACGGATCGTCTTCTTTTGCTTCTTTGTGGGATTTGTATAATAAGAATTCCATGCCCTTGGGCGTTGAGGCTAAGTTTTCATTTTTGCTGCTATGCAGCGAATCCAGTTCCTGTTGATCGTGATTTAATATAGTCGCGAGTTCTTCCATGTCTCTTTTATTATTAATGTCAAATTTATCAAGAGCTTTTTTTGGAATAAAAATAATGCGCCTGCTCCTGCCAAGATGCGTAAGCTGCCAGAAAGGATCGCCTTTTTTGTCTTTCCCGCTAGCGATCAAATGTGTGGGAATGCCCACTTCGATTATTGTCGTATCTTTTTCAAGGCGTTGCGCCCGTCGGTAATAAATTCTTTTTTTGTAGGCCTTGTTCGATACGCTTAGAAACACTATCCCCGTTAATATGAGAATTATGCTAAGTAAACGCGTATCCATGTGCACCAAGATCCCGAATGCGCTAAACGCTGCGCTCATCCCGGCCAATACGGCAAACTGTATATTTTCTTTCAGGCCTCTTTTTTTAAGCAGTCTTATAGCTTCTTTGATTTTTTCTTTATTAGCATAATTGTTTTTTGCCTTTTTTGGGGCTTCTTCATAGAACCTTGTATAATAATGTTCCCCGCGGTTAAGTATGTTTTTTGGATAGGCGGCGATTATGTTGTCCGCCTGAACGTGTCTAAAGCCTACGCCTTCACCATAAGACATGTTACTTTCATGTCCGGGGCCGTGAGGAAATTTACGCTTGGGAGTATTTTTAAACTTAATTAATTGTTGAGCTTCGGGTTGTTCTACAACTATTTGTCGTGAAAGGTGTGGGTTTATTATATTTGTGCGGGAGGCGGTTTCTTCTCTAAGAAGAGTAGGATCAAAGTATCTGATACGTATTAACGGATTTCCGTTCGGGTCAAAGAAAGAAATAACTACCGATGTTTCGATGAGGCTCTTGTTTTCGACGTTCCAGCTGCATTTAAGCCCGCTTTTTTCTATCCAGTCCTTTTTATCTTCCAAAGCGCGTATTATGCTTCTTACGGATACATCGCGGGAACGAGATTCAAGCGCGCCAAGAGCGCTTTCGATTAGCACGCCGACCGCGCGGTGGCGTGAAGAAGGGTTGCTATTAAGTGTTCGTGCGGCAAGCGTGTTCTTATTAGCGGATATATCAGGATTTGCCCAGACAAGGTTCTGCCACGCAAAACAGATAATTAATATAACACAAATTATGCGAATTGGTATTTTGAATTTGGATTTTTCCTGCATTGCCATAATATATCAAAATATTAATAACTAAGTGTCATAGAATTGTAAAATCACACCTGGCTTTTTAATATTTAACACATCCGCGCGCGTAGCGTTCCAAAAACCACCTCCTTTCCGGGTTCGGAGGTGGTTTTTCCTTTGACATATCGGGTTTGGTTTGATATACTACACCCTTGCTCTTAGAAATATCGCGGGGTGGAGCAGCCTGGTAGCTCGCAAGGCTCAATCAATATGGACACAAAGCTCAAAGCTGACATTGCGGAATCAGCAGTAATAACGGAACTTTTGAAAAAAAGTTTTAAAGTACTGCGCCCTGTAGGAGATCGACTCGCATATGATTTAGGAGTCGATCTGGAAAACAAATTCATTCGCATACAGGTAAAAAGCGCTTGGTTTGATGTAAAATCTAAGTGCTATGTTGTGGATGCTCGACGTACAAAAACAAATCGTCGGCGAATGCTACGACAACGTTACGACGTGAATGATTTTGATTTCGCAATTGTTTACATTGCTGATCTGCATGTGTTCTATGTAATGCCTGTTTCTGAATTTTCAGGTTATGGAAGCACCATAACATTCATTGAATCAGAAAAGAGACAGCGCAAACCAAGATCGGCAATTTACAGAGAGCGTTGGGATTTATTGTCCATCGGGTCCCCTAAGCGGAAACGCTTAGCGGAAAAACTTGTCAAATTCGGTGAAACCCTAGGAAAAAACCAAGGCAATACCGAGCCAAGCCTCGAAATATCGAGGAAGGTGTAGAGACTAGTTGGCAGGAATCCTAGCAACAGGATTAAGGTATAGTCCAGACTACAAATCCCTATGAAGGGAGCAGTGAAAACTGTAGTAGTAAGCATAACCTTGAGGTCGCACGTTCAAATCGTGCCCCCGCAACCAATTTTGTGAAACAAAATTGATCCTGAGGAGAATATGGATTGCGCCCTATGGAAGCAATCCATATCGACGAAGGACCTAAAAACCCGCCTTATTCAAAAGGCGGGTTTTTAGTCAGACACCACCATCGGGCATCTGTTATAAAAAATTAAAAGGGAAAGAAGGTCTATTCTTCCCCTTTTAAAATCTATACTCTTTAAAAGCGCTATTTAAGTATGATCTCGCCCTCTTTTGTCATGCCGAGTTTTTCGCGCGCTATTTTTTCCATGTATTCAGGGTCTTCTTCGAGCTTTTCTTTTTCTCCTGAAAGCTCCTCGTTAGTTCTTTTAAGCATTTCAATGCGCCTTTTTAGGCTTCTATTCTCTTCCTTAAGCTCCTGCAGCTTAGCGAACCCGGGCAAGAAAATAGCTATAAGTACTATTATCCCCAGTATCAGCTGTATTAGTTTCTTTTTTTTCATACTTCAGCCTAGAGCGTAAAATATAAAGTATATGACGCTTTTCTATCCGCTATACGCTATCTTTTAGGCCATATTGAGCTTCCATATTTTGCTTTGGAGCCAAGCTCTTCTTCGATCCTCAAAAGTTCATTATATTTGCAGATCCTGTCTGTTCTGCACGCTGAACCTGTTTTTATCTGTCCTGTGTTCATGGCAACCGCCAGATGCGAGATCGTTGTGTCCTCGGTTTCTCCCGAGCGGTGTGATATGACCGCGGTGTAGCCTGCTTTTTTCGCCATGTCAACAGCTTCCTTTGTTTCGGTAAGAGTGCCTATCTGATTGACCTTGATCAGAATAGAATTAGCGGCTTTTTTTTCTATTCCTATTTTAAGCCTTTTTGTATTTGTTACAAAAAGGTCGTCTCCCACGATCTGAACGCGGTTACCGGCTTTTTTCATAAAAAGCTCCCAGCCGCTCCAGTCGTCTTCGGCTAATCCGTCTTCTATTGAAACTATAGGATATTTATCTATCCATTTCGAATAAAACTCGATCATATCATTTGATGAATTTTCTTTTTTTGCTTCCGCTTCAAGTATATATTTTCCATTTTTGAAAAAAGAACTTGAAGCCGGGTCAAGCGCGATTGAAACATCTTTTCCTGCTTTGTAACCCGCCTTATCAATGGCATCAAGTATGACTTCGACAGCTTCTTCGTTTGATTTTAAATCAGGCGCGAATCCGCCTTCGTCGCCAACGGCAGTTGAAAGTTTTTTATCGTGTAGGATTTTCTTTAAGCTATGGAATATTTCGCTTCCCATGCGAAGAGCTGTTTTAAAATCAGGCGCTCCTATAGGCATTACCATAAATTCCTGAAGATCAACATTATTGTCCGCGTGGGCCCCGCCGTTCAATATATTCATCATTGGTATCGGAAGAATATTCGCTTTTTCCCCTCCGAGATATTTATAAAGCGGCATTTTGCGGGAAATGGCGGCGGCTTTACAAGCTGCCATGGACGCGCCCAAAATAGCGTTCGCCCCCAGCCGGGATTTGTTAGGCGTTCCGTCTAGATCTATAAGGGCTTTGTCTAATTTTTCTTGCGCTAGCGCGTCCATTCCTTTTATGTTGGCCGATATCTCTTCGTTAACGTTCTTAACCGCTTTTGTAACGCCTTTACCCATATATCTTGACTTGTCACCGTCTCGCAATTCTACAGCCTCATGTTCTCCGGTAGAAGCTCCGCTTGGCACAGCTGCTCTACCCAGAACTCCGTCTTCAAGAATAACGTCTACCTCTACTGTGGGGTTTCCTCTTGAATCGAGTATTTCTCTCGCGTGAACTTTTTTGATCTTAGTTGACATTCTTTTTCTCCTTCTTGCTTATCGTAACTTTGCGTCCTTTAACTTTTATTTTTCCGTCTACAAAAAGACTTACTACCTTTGGATATAATTCATGCTCGACGGCATGTATCTTTTCCTCTAACGTGTCTAATGTATCACCTGGATCTATCTTTATTTTTTCTTGCATTATTACGGGTCCGTTATCAAGCTTTTCATCTACAAAATGAACCGTAACACCCGTGGCCTTTGCTCCGCTCTGAAACGCGTCGCGTATACCGTGCGTTCCTTTGAATTTTGGCAAAAGCGTAGGGTGTACATTAAGAATTTTATTTTCATAT
>CAZFLU010000064.1:0-6118 GCA_964519195.1 uncultured Planctomycetia bacterium
CCATAAGGTCGGAATTGTAATATTCCTCGGGATGAAATTCCACTTCGTGAAATTTCAGGGGACGTTGCATAGTTGGTTTAATGCGCCAGACTGTCGATCTGGAGATCGCGGGTTCGAACCCCGTCGTCCCCGCCATTTTTACAAAAAGACAAGATTTATCATCTTGTCCTTTTTTATTTTTTATAGTATACTTAAAGTAGTTTATTATAAATAATATTGCAATATCCTAATAACACGATAGATGAAAAACATAATACGAATACTTTTTATTGTTTTTATTCTGTTTACAAATATAAATATTCCTTTTGGATTTGCAACAAACCTAGTTAGCAATGGTGGTTTTGAAAGCGGCTATGATGATTTTTCTTCAAATTATACACAATGTACGGAGGAAGATGATTTGGTCAATGAAGGATACTATGCGGTTGATACTTCACCCGATTCCGAAGCCCATCACTATAGGTCAGATGGCGCGTTTACCGCAGTGCCTTATGAAGGAACACAATTTTTCATGGCAAACGGTTCAAACGATGCCACAGATGTTGTTTGGACGCCTGACAATCTTCTGAGTGTAGTTGAAGCAGATACAGCATATCGTTTTGAGGCTTACTTATGTTCACTAGTTGCTGTAGGCGGTGGAATGGCAGCTCCGAATCTAGTTTTTAAGCTCGGAGATGGAACGACTGATGAAGCGACTTTTGTAGACCTTGTTACAATAACACAACCGCAGCCCACTCCTACTACTGCAGGCACGTGGTATCTTGTCTATGCTGATGGTAAATTCGATACAACCGGCAATTATTATCTGCGCCTAGTAAACAATCAGACTGCCGCAGGGGGAAATGATTTTGGATTAGATGCAGTGTATTTTGGTTTTTCATCAGAGGCTCCTACTGTTGATGAATATCCGGTTGATGATCCAGCTACTTATGACACCAGCGGAATGGATGTGGTTCCTAATATTGATACAGATCAGGCAAGTTATACAGTCACAGAATTGTTAGATAACGAAGTTGGCAGTACGTTTGATGGAGGAATACTCCAGGAAGATGTTGGCGGTAGGACTGTAGTTAATGTATTTACGGTTTTAGCAACAGACGGAACCATAGATACAAATGGCAATAACTTAACTATATCCGGAGACATAACAGGTTCCGGAAGCTTGACGAAAACCGGCACAGGGGCTTTGACATTGTCAGGAAACGCTTCCAACACGAAGGGCATGGTTGCTTCTGCGGGCACCCTTGTTTTGAGCGGCGCAAATACCTACACAGGAAACACCACCATAAATGCCGACGGTACTTTGCAAATTGGAAGCGGAGGCACTACAGGCTCACTTTCAACCAGTAGCGCCATAACCAATAACGGAACTTTATCTTTTAACCGTAGCGATACCATAACCCAGGGAACAAACTTTGCTTCAGTTATATCCGGTAGCGGCGCTGTTACTCAATCAGGAACAGGCACTCTTGTACTAAGCGGCGCAAATACCTACACAGGAAACACCACCATAAATGCCGACGGTACTTTGCAAATTGGAAGCGGAGGCACTACAGGCTCACTTTCAACCAGTAGCGCCATAACCAATAACGGAACTTTATCTTTTAACCGTAGCGATACCATAACCCAGGGAACAAACTTTGCTTCAGTTATATCCGGTAGCGGCGCTGTTACTCAATCAGGAACAGGCACTCTTGTACTAAGCGGAGCGAACACTTATAGCGGTACCACAACAATAGATAATGGCAGTATTGTAGCCAATAATTCCAGCGCGCTTGGCACAGGCGCTGTAACAAATAATGCTACTCTAAATGTTGGAACGACAAATGTTTCCGGTATTGCAAAATACACCCAAGCCGACAACTCAACACTTGCCGTAACGGTTGCAAACCCATCATCGGCCGGTAAGCTTTCATCTGCGACCGCAGCCGATGTAAGCACAGCGAGCACGGTTGCCGTAACTATACCTAGCGGTGTATATATTTCGAATGGCACAACATTTACGGTAATAGATACTACTGCAGGAGGTAATTTCAATGTGCCTGGCACGATCACATCCACCGATTCTCGGATAGCGTTTACGGGTTCTTCTTCAAGCGGCGATCTCATGCTTACAGTTAATCGCTCATCAACCGGATTTGCCAGTACTGCTAAAGATCCCAATGCAAAAAACGCAGGCACTGTTCTCGATAACGTTACCAGTCCTTCAAGCGACATGGGCACTATTTTGAATACTATGGAATGCTTAAACGCCTCTCAACTAGCCTCTGGCTTAGACACGGTGGTTCCGGAAGCTAATTCAGGGGTTCTGAATACAAGCACTTCATCTTTGAACGATTTCATAGGTATTTCCATAGAGAGAACCAAGAATATTCTAAGGATCGCGGCTAATTCGTCTTTTGGTGCGATAACAGGTATTTCAGCAGGGGACGAACAGAAGCTAAGCGCTATCTGGGGTAAAAGCTACGGCGGGTATCTAGATCAAGGTGCGCGTAAAGGCATAGAGGGTTATAATGCTTGGAATGCTGGTACTGCTATTGGTTTTGATCGCCTACTTTTTAATCTTGTCACTCTAGGTATAAGCGGAGGATGGGCTTACGGCAATGTTGATTCCGATATAAATAATGGCAATACTTATATAAATAGCGCCCAGAGCACAATCTACGGCGGATACCGTAACGACAAATATCCTTTTTTTATTGATCTATCCGGTTCCTTTGCCTGGAACTGGTATAATGGAAGACGCGATATAGCTGTATCTACAATTCAAAGAAGAGCCAATGCCGAATATGATGGCCAGCAATATAGTGCATACATAGATGCGGGTTATGATATAAATATTACGGAGAAAACCAGATTCACCCCACTTCTCTCGCTTCAATGGAACCACTTGCACCTTGAAAGCTATACTGAAACAGAAGCAGGGGCTCTCAATTTAGATGTGAAAAAACAAGACTACGATATGCTTCAATCAGGCGTTGGATTTAGCATGAATACCGAAATAGATTCAAACCGCTGCAAAATCATTCCCGAAATCCACGCTAAGTGGCTTTATGATTTTTTTGGTGAAGCAGTAGAGATGACCTCTGCTTTTACGGGAGGTGGCGCCTCATTCGCTACTAACGGAGCTAAGCCTGCAAGAAATAGCTTTAATATCGGAGGCCAATTAGGTATCGATCTTAAAAACAATGTATCTATTTTGATAGAATGCGATACGGAATTAAAAGATGAATTCTTCGGCATCTACGGTGCAGCGACGGTAAGATATAGTTTCTGATAATGGAAAATAAATGAATAAGTACGATAAAGGCCTCGGCGGGATATCGCCGAGACTTATTATTTTATTCAGTATTATTATAATACCGGTTTTAACCGTAAGCTGCGCTACCATTGCGCTTTTTAATAACAAATTGCATTCGGCCAATAACATTGCCGAAAACGCCGGTTTTAAAAAAAAATTTATCAAGACCAGCGATTTTACATTATTAACTTATCAAAAAATAAAAAAACCGGGCGAAACTATACGTATTTACATTGAAGGTGACGGAAACGCCTGGAAGACAAAAACTAGACTTTCGGAAGACCCCACACCGAGCAATCCTGTTGCACTTTATCTTGCTGCCGAGGACGATTATGAGAATATTGTATATATAGCTAGACCCGGACAATTTATTTCTGAAAATTCCGCTAGATGTAATTCAACATATTGGTCGGAGCGAAGGTTTTCTCCCGAAGTGATCAATGCTTTCAATAAAACGATAGACCAAATTAATACCGGAGCAAAAAGCTCTACAGTAGAGCTTGTGGGGTATTCAGGAGGAGGCGCTTTAGCGATACTTATCGCTTCACAAAGAAAAGATGTTTTAAGCATCAGGACGGTTGCTGGCAACCTTGACTCACAGGCATTGTGTGCATATCATCGTGTAAGCCCTCTAAAGGGATCGCTTAACCCAATATCGTACGCCTCGGAAGTGGACCATATACCACAACGGCATTTTATTGGCTCAAAAGATAGCGTCGTTCCTGAATTTATCGCACTGTCTTTTGCTGAAAAAGTGGGCGATAAAAATTATGACAGGATTACGGTGGTCAAAGGCGTTGCTCATGCAAAAGGCTGGAGAAGACGCTGGAAAGAACTATTATCTCTATCGCCAAGAAGATAAAGGGGTCAAGTCTTAACTTTTAACTTGAGGATTTCCGTTAGTTAAGTAATAGGGACACATCCTATTTCTTGATGGAAGATTTCACAGAGAATTAAAAACTAAGGCAGCGACTATTTTTAAGAAATATCATGTCAAAATACTACACTCCAAAACGAAAGAAAAATTTATACGACCCTAAAAGTAAGGCCCCGTACAAGCTAAGCAGGTCAGGCATAGAGCTTTTTATGGAATGCCCGAGGTGTTTTTACATCGATAAGCGCTTAGGCACGGGACGGCCTCCGGGTTTCCCGTTTAGCCTGAATAGCGCAGTAGATAATTTGCTAAAAAAAGAATTTGATGCTCTTCGCGCCAAAAAAGCGCCGCATCCTTTACTGAAAGCAAATGGCGTTAATGGAATACCCGCTATGAACGATAAACTAAACGATTGGCGCAATAATTTTAAAGGCGTGCAATACAAGCATGTAAAAACCAACCTTTTAATTTTTGGCGCGATAGACGATATATTGGAAGCGCCAAACGGGGAGTATATGCTAATTGAGTTTAAGGCAACGAGCAAAACCGAGGCTATCACCGAATTAACAGCGGATCACCACGAAGGATATAAGCGCCAGGTAGAAATGTATCAATGGCTTTTACGTAAAAACGGATATAAAGTATCCGATACAGCTTATTTCTTCTACTGTAACGGCATGAGAAACGAAGAATCTTTTGATAAGAAACTCGAATTTGAAATATCAATAATTCCATATGAGGGATCTGATAAGTGGGTAGAGGAAACTATAATAGCCGCCCACAACTGTCTTAATTCTGAAAAAATACCAGAAGCCAATAAAGACTGTGATTATTGTGCTTATGGACAAGCGATAAAAACTGTATTATACTAAGTGTAAAAGTAAAGACCAAAAAGGAGAAAAAATGGCAGAAGCTGAAAGCAAACACGACAAATTTAAAAGACTGGCATCACAAAGAGTGACGAATGCTATAAAAAAAATAGAGCTGTTAGGGAACCTGACAGGTTCCGGTTACGAATCTACACCGGAAGAGGTGGAGAAGATATTCAAAGCCATCCAGGATACGGTTGACAGCATTAAAGACAAATTTTCCAAGACCAAGAGGGTAGATAGCAGTAAATTCGAACTTTAATGAAGAAAATAGGGACAGACACCTATTTTACTTGACATTGCATATTCGAAAATATGGCATGAGATTAGGAGTCAGGGCTCCTTAACATACGAAAGAAAGCTGCGAAAGCTAATTTAAAATACTTCCTCCGGAACTCCGAAATGTTAGAAATAAAAAAGATATTTAAAGGTTATTGACAATACAACTATTTGGTTGTATACTTATTTTAAAAAGAACGGAGACGCTTGAAAATAGTACAGTGTCATTATTTGATAAAAGGTAAAAGAAAACCAGCTAAAGAATTTATTGATTCCTTGGATATGTGGACACAGAGAAAATTCTTTGATAAAAAAGATCTTTTAGAAGAATTCGGACACAAATTGCCGGAACCGCATGCCAAATATCTCAAAGACGGAATATTTGAATTGCGGTTTAGCGGAAGGGAAGGTAAGATACGAGTTCTTTATTTTTTCTTTCATAAAACTAAAGCAATATTTATTAATGGTTTTATTAAAAGAACCCAAAAAATACCAAAACAGCAATTAAAACTTGCGATAAAAGATAGAAACAATTTTCTAAAAAACATAGAGGAGGAAACATAAAATGAAATATAAAACAGAAAACGTAGATGAACATATAAAAGAGAAACTAAAAGACCCATATTTTAAAGAATTACATGAACTTGAGCAGCAGAAACTAGGCTTAGTAAAAAAAATCATCAATTATAGAATCAATAACAATATTACCCAGGACGAGTTAGCCGATCAGGTGGGGGTAACGCAACAACATATTTCAAAGATCGAAAATTGCGAATTCACGGATCCGGTTACGCT
>CAZFLU010000065.1:0-6116 GCA_964519195.1 uncultured Planctomycetia bacterium
GATATCAAGAGGATTGGTAACAACTATGAAAATAGCTTCCGGCGCGCGCTTCGCTGCCTGACGGGCAACCATCCTGACTGTTTCGGCATTCTTGGCAATGAGGTCCTCCCGGCTCATCCCGGGCTTTCTCGGAGATCCGGCTGTTATGACAATGATATCGGAGCCTTTTAAAAGTTCAAAACTTTCTCCGCCCAGGACAGTTGCCTTATATCCTTCCATGGGAGAGGCGTCCATTATATCCAGCGCTTTACCTGCCGCAACGCCCGGGGCTATGTCTATGATAGCTACCTCGCCCAGTTCGCGCGAGGCGACCCGCTCGGCAAGCATGGCCCCTACGTTTCCCGCTCCGATTATGCCTATTTTCATATAAGTTTCGCGATAATGGCGTCGGCCATCTCTTTTGTTCCGACAGCGGTAGGGTCATTCCTGTCCGCTTTCAGGTCGTATGTAACATCTTTTCCTTCTTTTACGACTTCCGCAACCGCCTTCTCAAGCCTGGCCGCGGCTTTTTTTTCTCCGATATAATCAAGCATGAGGGCTGCGGATAATATTATCGCGGCCGGATTTACTTTATTCTGCCCGCGATATTTAGGAGCGCTTCCGTGCGTGGGCTCGAAAAGAGCTGTGCCCAGGCCCATGTTGGCTCCCGGCGCCATGCCAAGGCCTCCTATTATGCCGGCGCAAAGGTCTGATAAAATATCGCCGTAAAGATTAGGAAGCACGAGGACGTCGTAAAGGTCGGGCCGCTGCACTAATTGCATGCACATGTTGTCGACTATTCTGTCCTCAAATTCTATTGACGGGAATTTCTTAGCGACTTCGCGGGCCACATCAAGGAACAATCCGTCCGTGTATTTCATTATGTTGGCCTTGTGGACGGCGGTCACTTTTTTTCTATTATGTTTTTGGGCGTAGTTAAAAGCGAACTCAACTATTCTCCTGGAACCTTCTTCTGATATGGGCTTTATGCTTATCGCGGTCCCGGGCTTTATCCTGGCCCCGGAAAGCTTGCAAATCATTTTTATGAGTTCCTCGGTTTCCTTTTCTCCGTCTTTGAATTCGATCCCGGCGTAAAGGTCCTCTGTGTTTTCGCGCACCAGGACAAGGTCCGCTTTTTTATAATTCGTTCTGACCCCTGGATACAGTTTGCATGGCCGCAGGCACGCGAACAGGTCGAGCTCCTGCCGCAGCCTTACGTTCACGCTGCGAAAACCTGAACCGACAGGCGTTACGATGGGCCCCTTTATGGCTACTTTATTTTTTCGAATTGAGTCAAGCACGGATTCCGGTAAAGGCGTATTGTATTTCTTGATAAAATCCCCGCCGGCCAGAACTACATGCCATTTTACTCCGACCCCGGTAGCGTCTACGCAGCGACGCATAGCTTCGGCTATTTCAGGCCCTATTCCGTCTCCGGGTATCAAGGTTACATTATGCGCCAATGTCAAGTTTTCCCCTCTTTCTATAAAATTCTATCATGCCGCCCTCTGAAAGTATCTTTTTAGCAAGGCCCGGTATGGGTTTGAACGGAACGTTCAACCCTTTTGACCTGTTCTTTATAATATTTTTTTCAAGGTCCAGCTCGAGCTCATCCCCGTCATCAATATAATTTGTATTGCATTCGATAAGGTAAAGGCCTAAATTAAGCGCGTTTCGGTAAAATATGCGCCCAAAGCTCTTGGCTATCACGGCTCTTAACCCCGCTGCCTTCAAAGCAAGCGGCGCCTGTTCCCTGCTGGAACCGCAACCGAAATTTTCTCCGCTCACGAGAAAATCGCCGTTTTTGATTTTTTCAGCGAAATTGTCTTCAATATCCTCGAATACGTGTTTTGCGAGCTCCTTTGGGTCGCGTATCCGGAATTTATACCTACCGGATATTATATAATCCGTGTTAACATTATCACGGACCTTTAAAAGCCTGTGGGCGGTATTTTTCATTGTTTCAGTCTCCGTGCGAATGCGCGCGGATCAGAGATCTTACCTTCGATCGCCGAGGCCGCTACTGTAGCTGGGCTTGCAAGATAAATGTTTGAGTTAGGGTTGCCCATTCTTCCCTTAAAATTACGGTTGGCAGTTGAAATTATATTTTCGTTATCTGCGGGTACGCCGTTATGCGTTCCGACACACGGCCCGCATCCGGGAGCCACCACAGCCGCGCCGGCGTCTATAAAAATATCCACGTAACCCTTTTTCACCGCATCCAGATATATGCTCTTTGACGCAGGGCCTATGATAAGCCGGGTTTCCGGGTGCGCTTTATTGCCCTTTAGGATCCGGGCCGCTATTTCCAGGTCTTCCAATCTGCCGTTCGTGCAAGTACCTATGAAAGCTTGGTCTATTTTGAGACCCAGCAACTCTTCGATAGGGACAACATTATCTACCTCATGAGGCTTTGCGATCTGAGGAGAAAGATGAGTTACATCGTATTCGCGCGTTTCAGAATAAACAGCGTCCTGATCAGCTGTCACGACTGCCGGAGCTCGCTTTGAGTGTTCCTTGACCCACGCCAAGACTTTTTTGTCAGCTTCAAAGATACCGCATTTTGCTCCAAGCTCAACAGACATGTTCGCCATTGTAAAACGGCCGCTAAGGCTCATCCTGGATATCGTCTCGCCCGTATATTCCAGGGCTTTGTAGTTAGCGCCTTTACTTGTCATATCTTTTGCGATGCGCAGCATAACGTCTTTTGAATAAACGCCCGCGGGAAGCTTTCCGTTTACGATCAATTTAATTGTCTCCGGCACGCGCAGCCAATTCTTTCCGCTGGCTAAAGTTATCGCCAGGTCAGTAGAGCCGACGCCTGTTGCGAATATGTTTATGGCCCCGTAAGTGCATGTGTGGGAATCCGCCCCAAGCACAAGGTCCCCGCAGGTTATGTTGCCCTGCTCGCTCATTAATTGATGGCAAATACCATCGCCGATGTCAAAAAGTTTCACAGAGTGTTTTCTGGCAAAAGAGCGCATTGTTTTATGTATTGTTGAGACGCCGATATTCGGGCTCGGCGCGCTGTGATCTATGACCATATAAAATTTGGAATTATCAAAAACGTTGTCCCCGCCCAGTTTTTCAAAACTTTCGATTATTAGAGAACTCGTGCCGTCCTGGCCAAAGCAATAATCGATGTCGCAGATGGCTATGTCGTTGGCCCTCAAGGTTCTCCCGGAATGCCTGCTAAGTATTTTTTCCGCTATTGTCTGTTTCATAATGCCTTCATCCAGCTCTCTAGCCGGTCAATGCCTTTTTTTATAACATCCATGCCGGTCGCAAAACTAAACCGCACATGTTTATCCGAGCCGAACGCTTCCCCGGGCACACAGGCAACCTTGGCTTCTTCAAGCAAGCGTTCCGCGAATTTAGCAGCCGCGATCCCGGTTAAACTTATATTGCAGAAAACATAGAAAGCGCCTTTTGGTTTAAAGCATGAGATATTTGGGATCGAATTAACGCGTTCAACCATATAGTTTCTTCGATTTTCGAATTCTTTCCTCATTTTTTCTAGATCGTCCTGCGGGCCTTCGATCGCCTCAAGAGCGGCGGCCTGACTTATGGATGTCGGGTTTGATGTCGAGTGGCTTTGGAAAGCAGCTATCTTCTTGATTATCTCAAGCGGGGCAGCCGCGTAACCTATCCGCCAACCCGTCATTGAGTGGCTCTTGGATACGCCGTTTACAGTGACCGTGTGCTCAAGAACATCTTTCCCCAGGGCCCCGACGGACACGTGTTTTTCCCCGTTGTACAAAAGTTTTTCGTAGATCTCGTCGCTTATTAAAAAGATGCCTTTTGATACGGCCAGGCCCGCGATATCGGCAAGCTCTTTTTGTCTAAAAATCGCGCCGGTAGGATTGGACGGGCTGTTTATTATTATCGCTTTGGTCCTTGGGCTTATCGCTTTTTCAATACTTTTTATATCCGGCACGTAATCATTTTTCTCATCCGTCCGCACTATTTTCGGTTTTGCGCCGCTCAAGTTCACGATGTCGACATAACTGACCCAGTAGGGCGAGATGACGACGACTTCGTCTGCTTCCGAGCAGAGCACCTGAAAGACGTTGAACAAAGAATGCTTTGCTCCGCAAGAAACCACTATGTTTTCGGCGCTATATGAAAGAGAGTTTTCTTTCATGAGCTTGCCCGCGATAGCCGCCCGGAGCTCCTCTGTGCCGGAAGCGTGCGTATACTTGGTAAAGCCTTTTCTGATCGCAAGCTCCGCCGAAGCCTTTACATTTTCAGGCGTATCGAAATCAGGCTCTCCCGCTCCGAAATTTACGACATCAACGCCTTTTTTGAGCATGGCTTTGGCTTTTGAAGTTACTGCAAGTGTCGGGGACGGCTCGAGTTGCGCTATCTTTTTTGAAAATTTATACTTAATCATAATATGGTAAATATAACATAATTTAATTATTAAAACAAGCGTAAATTTTTAGCGTATTTGGCAAAAAAAATACGCAGGTCAGGTTCCGGCCTGCCCTGCGTATTGTAAAATTTCCGCTTTACATGTTTGTTTTTCTGCGGAAGAAACCTTTTACTTTTTTCATCAGGCCTTTTTGTCTTTCCATCTTCTTATCTTCCTGCCTGGCCTTTTCTTTTTTAACTGTTTCAACAGTTTTTTCTTCCTTGACATCCGGCGCCACTTCCGGGGCGGGGGTCTTATGAGTTCTGTCGGACCGGGTTTCCGGTTCCGTCTTTTTCGTTTTTTCCGATCTTTTTTCTTTTTTGGGTTTTTCCGGTTTTTTCTCCTCCAGCTTCTCGGTAAGCTCCAGGAAAACCATGCTGGCCCCGTCCCCTTTTCGGAAGTTGAATGGAATGATCCTCGTGTATCCGCCCGTCCGGTTTTTAAAGAGCGGCGCAATGTCCTTAAAAAGACGCGATACGGTTTTTTTGTCATTAAGCAGGCTTCCTGCGTGACGCCTGGCGTGCAGGGTATTCTTTTTGGCAATGGTGATCAATTTTTCTACGAGTTTTCGGGCTTCTTTTGCTTTTACGTGCGTCGTGCGTATCCTTTGATACTTGATCACGCCGAGCGCCAGCATTCTTAAGGTCGCGGCCCGGTGGCGCGGCTGTCTTCCGAAACGTGTTCTTTGATTTCGATGTCTCATTGTTATTTCTCTTTATTCTCGGCCTGCATCCCGAGATGCAGCCCCATTTCAGTTAATATTTTATTTATTTCGTTCAGCGATTTCTTTCCAAAATTCCGGTACTTTAGCATTTCCATCTCGCTTTTTCTTACCAGGTCACCGATTGTTTTTATCTTTGCTTCTCTAAGGCAGTTACAGCTTCGGACAGAAAGTTCCAGCTCTGTTATGGGCATGTCAAGCTTGCTGTTCAATTCCTTCGCTTCCTTGCTTTCCTCTTCTTCGGTTATTTCCTCCGGAAGTTGTCCGAATTCCACGAAAATGTCGAGGTGCCGCTGGAGAATATTAGATGCGTAAAGCATGGCCTCTTTTGGGTCAATGCTTCCGTTCGTCCATACTTCCAGCACAAGTTTATCGTAATCAGTGATCTGCCCGACCCGCGTATTTTCTACGGTAAAATTCACACGCTTTACAGGAGAAAAAATTGAGTCTACCGGGATAACGCCTATGGCCTGATTCTCCTTTTTGTTACGTTCGGCCGGAACATAACCCCTTCCTCTTGCGACCTCAAGTTCCATTTCGAGCTTTGTTTTCTTTGTAAGCGTCGCGATATGGAGATCAGGATTGGATATCTCTACAGTCTCGTCGGTAGTAAAGTCTTTTGCCTTGACCTCGCCCTTCTTGTCCACATTAAGAAACATAGGTTTAGGATTTTTAAAATGCGACTTTAAAATAAGCTGCTTGATGTTCAGCACCATCTGAGGCACGTCCTCGATAACGCCTTTTATCGCAGAAAATTCATGCTGCGCTCCCGCTATCTTAACGGACGTAACAGCGGTTCCCTCTATTGAGGATATGAGGACTCGTCTTAAAGAGTTCCCTATGGTCATGCCGTAGCCCCTTTCGAAAGGCTCGGCGATAAATTTGCCGTAGGTCGGAGTTAATGTTGATTCCTCGCACACTAACTTTTTAGGCATCTCAAAGTTCCGGAGTTTTACACCCATTTATTTTGCCTCCTTGAGCGTTTATTACACCTATCAATTC
>CAZFLU010000066.1:0-5886 GCA_964519195.1 uncultured Planctomycetia bacterium
GCGGCGTCTGGAAATCAAAAATACGATCGCACCATCCCAGGTTATGTCCTTTTTAGGACAATTTTTGGTTTCCAGTCGAGTTAGAAAAAAAGTGCGTATCTTTTTTTCTAACGTCCGCGGGAATATCTTGCCATATCCGGCTATAGCGTAAAACACTTGCAATGCGTGTTTTAAATACATATAATATGTTCAAACCGGAGGGAACAATGCTTTCTATACTACGCAAGAAAAAAACAATGAAAAGGATACTGTGGGGCCTTGCTATCATAATAATCCCGGCTTTCGTGTTTTGGGGCGCGGGAAGCCTTGTAAAAGATAAGACCGTTGTCATGGATATAGGGGAGATCGACGGTAAAAAAGTGAGCGTTGAGGAATTTGCCGAAAGCATAAAAAATGTGCGCATAGGGCTCTTTCTCCATTATTTTAATCAGCCGGAAGCGCTTAATAAGCTTCAGCAGGATAAAAAGCTCATAAACCGCCTGGCGTGGGAAAATATCATTGTTGACAGGGCCGCGAAAAAAGAAGGGCTTGACGTGAGCGATAAAGAGGTTGTTTCATTCGTAACATCCCATCCGCTCTTCATTCGAGGTAGCGCGTTCGACCAAGAACTTTATAACTACTTGCTTAAGAACTCTTTTGGCATGACCCCGCGCGATTTTGAGGAAACTGTCAGAAAGTTCCTCATAAATTTAAGGCTAAAGGAACAAATAATCCAAGATGTGTCGCTTAGAGATGAGGATATAAGAAGCGCCTATAGAAATGAATTTGAAAAAGCATCTGTTTATTATGTACTGGTAGGCAAAGACGCTTTTAAAGAAAAAGCGCAGGTCCTTCCGGAAGAAATATCTTTGTTTTATGAAGAAAATAAAACAACCTTCGTGCGGCCTGAAAAAGTTATAGTCAAACATGTAGCGTTCCCTCACAAAGAGGAAAACTCCAAGGAAAAAGCCGTTGATGAAATACGCGAAGTATATGAAAAGATAAAGGCCCGGCCGGAGGATATGGAAAAAGCGGCTTCCGGGCTCGGCCTTAACGTAAAAGAAACGCTTCCCTTTTCAAGGAACGAAACACCCATGGAATTAGGCAATATAAAAGAGCTTGGCGTTGCTGCTTTTAGCCTTAGGCCGGGTAAAGACGTTATACCGTTGATCGACGAGAATGAAATAGGCGTCTCTTATATATTGCTGGTCAAGGAGCGCTTCCCTCAAGGCATAAAGCCTATTGAAGAAGTTTCGGGTTATATAGAAACCGTTTTACTGGAATCAAAGGCTCTGGGCATGGCAAAAGATAGAGCTCTTATGATCTATAACAAGTCAAAAGAAAAGCAAGCCGATATAATAGACCTTTCAAAAACATACGATCTGAAACTTGAAAAGACGCCTCTTATAACGCGATTTGATTATCTGGAGGGCGTGGGGGAAGCTCGCGGGATAGTGGGGGAGGCTTTTAAGACAACTAAGGGCGAACTTTCCGGGCCCATACTCGCGAGAAAAGGCTACGTGATAATACAGCCTATCGAGCTAAAAGAGATCGACGAAGAAAAATTCGAGAAAGAAAAATCCGCGTATTCAAATAACTTGCTCGCAGCGAAAAAACTTAAGGCCATAGAAGATTGGTTCAGCATGTCGGGTGAAAATTCGAAATTGAACGTGGATCTGGGAAGGCTTTAAAATTATTTTAAGAACTGTTTAAGTTCTGTCATGAAATGCGAAACATCGCGGAATCTTCTATAAACCGACGCGAAGCGCACGTAAGCCACTTCATCCATGCTTCTTAGCTGCTTCATTACCATTTCGCCGATTATTTTGGACTTTACTTCCTTTATGAATTTATTCTGAAGCTGCGCCTCTATTTTAGTTACGATATTTTCCAGTTTATCCAGGCTTACCGGCCTTTTTTCGCACGCCTTTATGAGGCCGTTCAGTATTTTTTGCCTGTCAAAGTGTTCCCTGCGGTTATCGCTCTTTACGACCATGAGAGATACTTCTTCAACGTATTCATAGGTCGTATATCTTTTGTGGCACTTAAGGCATTCCCGCCGGCGCCTTACCGCCTGATTACCGCGTATGGAGCGGGAGTCCACTACCTTGTCTCTTCTGCTTTTGCAATAGGGGCATTTCATAATTAGTTTTAAGTTTTAAGTACTAAGTTATAAGTATAGAGTTTTATATATATTTTAAGTTCAAGCGCAATCATG
This sequence comes from uncultured Planctomycetia bacterium, assembly GCA_964519195.1. GTDB lineage: Bacteria > Omnitrophota > Gorgyraeia > JABMRN01 > RBG-13-46-9 > CAZFLU01. The sequence goes on from CAZFLU010000066.1 coordinate 2,198, forward strand.
ATAAAGAATCCTGTCTTCTTGTTTAAGTTATAAATCCTGTCTTGCTCTTTGTGTTCATGGCTTATAACTTAAAACTTAGAACTTATAACTCTTACCTTTATCCCTGCCTCTTTCAAAAAATCCTCTGCCATATTATCCGGATAAGAGCCCGATATGACGATTTCCTCTATACCGGCGTTTATGAGCATTTTAGCGCATATGATACATGGCTGCGTATTCGCGTAAAGCGTAGCGCCCTTTACGCTTACGCCGTGCAGCGCTGCCTGAAGAAGGGCATTTTGTTCGGCGTGAAGCCCGCGGCAAAGCTCGTGCCGCTCGCCTGAAGGCACTTTAAGCTTTTCTCGTATGCAACCTGTTATTTCACAGTGTTCTATTCCGCTTGGCGCGCCGTTATAACCGGTGGCAAGTATTCTCTTATCTTTTATTAAAAGCGCGCCCACGTTCCTTCTAAGGCACGTTGAGCGCCTTGAAACAAGTTCGGCTATAGATAGAAAATATTCATCCCAGTTCGGGCGTTTTTGTTTATTCATGACCTTTTAAGTTCTTTTAGCACCTCTTTATAAAGAGGGAAGCGTTCTGTAAGCTTTTTTATTTCTTTTTTAACTTTTTCCAAAGGCCTCTGTTTTTTATAGCCTGTTATGGTAAGGTCGATAAGCTCCGCTATCTTTTCCATTTCTTTCTCTTTCATGCCGCGCGTTGTAAGAGCCGGTGTGCCCAGGCGGAGCCCGCTTGTAACAGCGGCGCTCTCTCTGTCAAAAGGTATCAGGTTTTTATTCACTGTTATCCCGACTTCATCCAGGACAGAACTTGCTTCGCTTCCGTTGATATTTTTAGCCGTTAAGTCAACGAGAAGCAGATGATTGTCTGTTCCGCCCGAAACTATCCTGTAGCCGCGCGAAGAAAGCGCGCCTGATAATGCTTGCGCGTTCCTGATGATCTGTTTCTGATATTTTTTAAATTGCGGGGTCTGCGCCTCTTTAAAACATACGGCTTTAGCGGCGATAACATGCATCAACGGCCCGCCCTGTATCCCCGGAAAGATAAGGGTGTCTATTTTTCGCGCGAACTCTTTTCTGCACAGCACTAATCCTGAACGCGGGCCTCTTAAGGTCTTATGCGTTGTGGTTGTCACGAACTCGGCGTACTTTACGGGATTCGGATGAAGCCCCGCAGCGACAAGGCCCGCTATGTGGGCCATGTCAACGAAGAGGAACGCGCCTGTTTTATCAGCTATTTCCCTGAATTTTTTAAAATCTATTATTCTTGGATACGCGCTTGCTCCCGCCAGTATCATTTTAGGTTTGTATTTCCCGGCGAGGCGCGATATTTCATCATAATCAAGTTTTTACGTTTCCCTTTTTACGCCATATGGGATTATATTGAAATATTTTCCTGAAAAGTTAAGAGAGTGTCCATGGGTAAGATGCCCTCCGCATCTTAGGTCCATTGAAAGCACCGTGTCCCCGATATTGAGCATTGAAAGGTACACGGCCATATTAGCCTGAGAACCGGAATGCGGTTGAACGTTGGCGTGCTCTGCCTTGAAAAGCTTTTTTGCTCTTTCGATGGCGATTTCTTCTATAACATCCACGAATTCGCACCCGTTATACCATCTTTTTCCCGGATAGCCTTCGGCGTATTTGTTGGTAAGAACGCTTCCGCCGGCTTCGAGGATTGCCCGGCTTACAAAATTTTCGCTTGCTATGAGCTCAAGTTTATCGTTTTGCCTTTTTGTTTCATTTACTATGGCGTTAAAGATCTCAGGGTCAAATTTTTTTAGGGCGGCTCTTTTCACTTTCTTCTCTCCAATCTTTTTATCTGCAAGACGCGCCTTTTGTGCCTGCCGCCTTCTGTTTCCGTCGTAAGCCAAGCAGCTGTTATTTTTTTTGCAGTGTTTGGACCTATATATTCTGCGGCCAGACTTAAAACATTCGTATCGTTATGGAGACGACTTGATTTTGCTTGTCTTATATTGTTACAGACCGCCGACCTTACGCCTTTTACCTTATTAGCTATTATAGCCATCCCTATCCCACTTTTGCATACAAGAATGCCGCGCTCGGCTTTTCCTTTTGATACTTCCTCCGCGACTTTATACCCAAGAAGAGGATAATCGCTTGACTTATCTGAATGCGCGCCGAGATCATTAAGCTTATAGCCTTTCTTCTCTAAAAAAGTTTTAAGCATTTCTTTTAATTTGAATCCGCCGTGGTCCGCGCCTATAGCTACTCTTTTAACCATGTTATAAATCCTTCTATTGATTCTTTTATAGTATTGAACACTTTTTTATAAAATTCAAGCGGTTTTCCTATCGGGTCCTCTATATCATGATTTGTTTTTATCATTTCTTTTTTAAAGTCGCGCAGAAGATAGACTTTGTCCTTCGCCTCGGGCGCGAGATTAAGAACATGTTCGCTGTGCCGCGGTTGCATGACAAGCACCGCGTCAGCGTTTAGGATCTCCGGCCGGTTAAGACTGGAAGATCCATATCCTGATACGTCAACACCCGCGGAATTCATAACCTCTATTGTTTCAGGCGTTGGCCGTAGGCCCGGGAAAGCGCCTGTTCCGGCAGATGATACTTCTATTTTATCGAACCCTTCCTCTTTAAGGCGTTTTTTAAGGTAGCCTTCCGCCATTATGCTGCGGCAGCTATTGCCCGTGCATACAATAAGTATTTTTTTTATATCTTTCATGAAACCTCTTCAAATGTTCTTTTGATCTCTTCCTCGGATACCGCGCCCTTTCTTAAGATCCTATAAGGAAAACGGGTAAGGTCGAGAACGGTTGATTCTTTGCTTACTTCTGTTTTGCCTCCGTCTAAAATAAGGTCGATCTTTTCATTAAAATCTTTTACTACGGAAGCCGCTTCGACCGGAGCCTCACAGCCGGACATATTAGCGCTTGGCACGCAAAGCGGTTTGCCGCATTCGGCGATAAGTTCCTTGGCAACCGTGTTTTTTGGCATCCTGAAGCCGACCGCGGGCCGGCCCGCCGGCTTGCATGGTAAGATCAGGGTAAGGGGGCCGGGCCAAAATTTTTTAATGAGCTTTTTCGCAAAATCTGAAATCTCGCATTTCATGCTCTCCATCATATCAAGGCTTGATATGTGGAGCGTGAACGGCTTTTTAGGATCCCTCTTTTTTACTTCGTAAAGCCTATTCAGCGCTTTCGCATCTTCGTAGTTCGCGCCGATACCATATACCGTTTCCGTAGGGAACGCCACCAGCCCCCCGTCGCGCAATAAGTTCGCCGCGAACTTTATTTCGTTCCTGTCCGGGGACTTTGGATCTATTTTAATTATTTTTGTCCCAGGCATTTTAATTTCTTGTTCTTTTCTTTCACGGAATTTACAAGTTTATCTTTAAATTCGAAGATCTTTTTTGTAAGGCTCGCGTTACTTGTCGCTAGTATCTGAACCGCAAGTATGCCCGCGTTTTTAGCGCCGGTTTTACCTATGGCGACGGTCGCGACCGGTATGCCGCTTGGCATTTGTACGGTTGAAAGAAGCGAATCTATGCCTTCAAGGGGCTTCGTAGGCATGGGAACGCCGATAACCGGAAGTGTTGTGTGGCTTGCGACAACGCCCGCCAGATGCGCGGCTCCGCCTGCGCCGGCTATTATAACTTTTATGCCGCGGCTTTCCACACACACCTCTCTCCGGCGCAGCTTCCGCAGACTCCCGCAGC
>CAZFLU010000067.1:0-5871 GCA_964519195.1 uncultured Planctomycetia bacterium
GCAAGAACTTGTGTCAAGATTTTTTTTCGTTTTCCAGCTTGTCCATTAACCTGTTCATTGCGTCTGCAAGATCCGCAAGCTCATCACCTTTCCGCAGCTGTATGCGCTTTTTATAATCCCCTTCGCTTGCGCTGTCCAGGAATTTGATCATTCTAAATACAGGCCCTGCTATCCGGTGGGATGCCATGATACCAACCCCTGCGCAAAATATCGAAACGAATATGATGTTTATCAAAAGCTTCATGTTAACCGAGCGGAAAATATGCACCAGCATTCCCTGCGGGTACACCGCGGCCAGTTTTTCGCCCAGCAAAACCCAGGCGTTATAATAGATGGTGTAACCGGAAACAGAGGCGCTTATAAAAACAACGGCAAGAATGAGCCCTATATATTTCAGCTGAAAACGTTTTCTAACGAAGTATTGTCTTCTTCTGTAAAGAGGCCTTTTTTCCATTCTATTTCCTCCATAAAGTAAAGTCTTTTTGAATAGTTAACGTAATAGCGGTTTTTTTGCCTTTTTCTATCATGTTGATAGCCTCCTGAAGAGGCATGTAGCGCGTAGGACTTCCGTTTATATGGGTCACGAGGTCACCGTTATCAAGGCCTGTTCTATCACTATTATCTTGCGAGACAAAAGTCAGGCCGTCAAATAGCATTTCCAGTTTTCCGCCTAAAAATTCCGAATAAGACGCGTTTACGTTATCAGCATTTATGTTTATATCGCGGGCAACCGCTATGCGCGTTTCTCCGGAGGTTTCTTTCAGAAGAACCCCCGCGACTTCTTCAATCGTCATATACCCTGTGAACCTGCCCCACACAGACACTATTTTGTCATCTTTCCGTATACCGGCCATGTCAGCCGGGGACTTTCTCCTCACTTCATCGACAAGCACGTACTTGCCCTGCGGGTTTACCCGTATGCCAAGATCCTGCCACATTAACGCTTCAGGGTCATCTCTCTCATCTACCGCTTGAGGCCACTTCTCAAGTTCCTGCCTGCGCTGAACAGCGAGCTTTTTTTCCTCCTGGGATCTTCTGAACAGGTATCCTGTCACGAAATTCATCTTTTCCCTGGCAAGTTCGTAATCAGGATTCAGTTTAAAGGCCCTCTCGTAATAAAAATACGCTCTTGAGTAGTCGCCTCTTGAGGCGTGCTTGTCGCCAAGGACTATAAGATTTTGTTCCGGCAGATCATAGAAAATGCTCCTCACTCCGGATTTTAGAAATGTCTTTTCACCCTCGTAAGTTGAAATGACGATCCGGTCCTTATAATCCTCCACTATTATTCCTTTGGCTTCGGCCCCGTCCTTAAAAATAATGGTGTCGGAGAAAACAAGTGACGCAGAACCGGCTACCAGCAGTATGGTTACAATAAATATTTTCATAGCGCCCGCGTAATAGTTTCAGGTCTTTAATATGAAAAATAAAAGAAGCGCCGCGGTCAAAGCTGATATAATGTAAAAATCATTGAAGTAAAAAAAATCCCTTATTGAATCTCCGGCTGAAATAGCGTACGAGTTTTTATGCCCGCTCATCTCCCGGAGCTCCTTCCCGGTTCGGTCCTCTTCCGCCGGGCTTCTTCCGGATGACGCTACAGGCGCTCGGGCCTCTTTAGCGTCTCGTTTTCTTACTATTTCATCTTTAATAGCGTCGATCTGTTCGCGGCGAAAACGCAGGAACTCACCGCCTATCCTGTAAGCGGGAAGCTCTCCTTTTTCCACAAGGCCCACGATCTCGGATTCTGTGAGGCCGAGGACGAAAGATGCCTCCTCCATTGTAAGAAGTTTTTCAGGCATTACGCTCCTTTTTCGCTATTTTACTATTATTTTATTTTTTCGCTGCTTAACCAGCTGTCAACTTGCGATTTATCGAATCTCCATCGAGCGCCTTCCTTTACCCCGGGAAGTTTACCTGTGTCAGCCCATTCAACAACAACGTTTTTATCTACTTCCAGATATTTCGCGACTTCGTCAATTGAAAGCATATCCCGGCCGCTTCCTCTGGAAGACCCGGAGATCATGCTGCACGCGCCCTCAAGCAGCGCGCCATCTGTCACGCTAAGCAAGGGGGTTTCAATGTCCCCCAGGATCTTAGCGGGGGCCACTATTCTAAGAGATTTTTCAGCCGTTATATTACCGTTCACGCTACCCGCGATAACTATGTGTTCGCCTTTTATGCTGGCTGTAACAGTTGCGTGTTCTCCTATGGTGAGATTTCCTTTGGCTTCAAGCCTGCCTTCGAATTTACCGTTTATGCGAAGATTAACCGGGTCCTTAAATGTGAGCGTGCCCTGCATGCTCGCGTCAACATCCAATACTTTTTCCTTTAACGCCTCTTCATTTCTTCGTCTCATAGCTCCCTCCTACTTTTTTATTTTATTTTCTTCTTTTATATAAAGCCTCGCCCAGCCCCGCCACCATCGCGGCGTTATCCAGGCAAAGCGAAGGTTGCGGGCATAGAACGCGGTAATCCGCGCGCTCCGCGGACCGCTTGAGCTTTTCGCGAAGCGTCATGTTGCAAATAACGCCTCCGCCCAAGAGAACGGTTTTGATGCTAAATTTTTTAACGGCCCTCTCTATTTTCTCTACCACAACATCAAAGACTGCTTCCTGAAAAGACCACGATATGCGCGCCCGCTCGCCTTCATCTATCTTTTTATCTCTTGCGTGATAGAGAACAGCTGTTTTTATGCCGCTAAGGCTGAAATCAAAAGAATCCTTTCCTAGATAAGCGCGAGGGAAATCAATAGGTTTGTCGCCGGTAAACATTTTAGCATAACGTTCTATGCGCGGCCCCCCGGGATAGCCTATCTTAAGTATCTTTGCCACCTTGTCAAAAGCTTCACCTATTGCGTCATCCCGCGTCTTGCCTATAACAGCAAGCTCTTCGATGTCTTTGGCAAGAAAAATATTAGTGTGTCCGCCCGATATTACTATGCCAAGGAACGGGAAATCTATTTTTCCGCTCATCTGATCAAGAAAATTAGCGTAAAGATGCGCGAAAATATGGTCCACGGCAATAAGAGGAATTCCCAGCGCATAGCTAAGCGCTCGCGCGTACGACACTCCCGCAATAAGAGACCCCGGAAGCCCGGGCTTTTCAGTTACAGCGATAAGCTTTACTTTCTTAAGCTCCCAAGCCGCGCCGCGCCTCTCTGAAAGACGGGCCTTTGCCAGGGCTTTTTTTACGACCTGATTTATGAACTCTATGTGGAACCTGGAAGCTATCTCCGGGACAACTCCTCCGTATTTCTCATGAAGTTTCACGCTGGAGGAAACAGCGCTTGATATGATCTTGCCGCCGGTAACCAACGCGGCGCCGGTTTCGTCGCATGATGTTTCGATCCCTAATGTAAGCATGTTTTAGTATACCTTACTATTTATGGTTTCGCAAGTTAATTGGACCCTGCTTTGGCCCATTCTTCGGATCGTAAGCTTTTCTCAAGTATCCCCAAAGCTTCCTTAACCTGGTTGTCATAAGGAGCGGACTTATCAATGTTTTTATCGAGCTCAACAGCTACATCCGGCATTATTCCGCTCTCTGTTAATGAGCGCCCGTTCGGCGTATAATAAGCAGCTGTTGTAAGCCTGGCCGCGGAACCGTCTCGAAGCGGTATTACTGTCTGCACCGAACCTTTCCCGAAGGTCTTTGTTCCAAGTACGCTCGCGCGGTTATTGTCTTGCAAGGCCCCGGCCACGATCTCCGATGCGCTTGCTGAACCTTCATTTACGATAACGACCATGGGAATGTCTGAAAAAATGCCCCGGCCGCTCGCCTTAAAAACTTTATTTTGGCCCGCGCCCCGGCCCTTAAGAGAAACTATGTCCTGCCCCTTTTTCAGGAACTCGTCTCCGACAGCGTACGCGACTTCAAATAACCCTCCGGGATTATTGCGGAGGTCAAGGATCAGCGCTTTCATGCCTTTTTTCTTTAACCGCGCGCCATGCCCCCTTAGCTCTTTCGGTGTTCTTTCCTGGAATTCAACGAGCTTGATATAGCCAACGCCGTCCTTTATGATCTCCGCGGCCTTGATGCTTTTTACCATTATTATCTCGCGCGTTATCGTAAAATCATGGGCGCTGTCATCGCTTTCCCTGAAGACAGTTAATTTTACGCGGGTTCCTCTTTTCCCGCGGAGTTTTTTAACAGCGTCCATAAAATTCATGTCGCTTGTCGGCCGGCCCTCTATTCTTATTATTTTATCCCCGGCTTGGATGCCCGCTTCCTGCGCGGGCGTCCCGTCGATCGGCGCGATAACGGTAAGGGCGCCCGCCCTCATGCCGACTTCTATGCCAAGGCCTCCAAACTCTCCCCTGGTTTCTATCTGCATTTCCTTAAAGCTATCGGGATCCAAAAACTGGCTGTATCCGTCCAGGGACGAAAGCGCTCCGTCCATCGCTCCATAAACGATCTTTTTCGGATGCACAGCCTGGTAATATTCCGTTCGTATTATGGTAACAACATCTGTAAAAAGCTCCATTTCCTTTAGAAGCTCTTTATCGCTATATTTTTTATCGTCCCGGGGCGCTAGGCCCAGGAACAATGCCACGTAAACCGGGATAATAATAGCTAAAATAAAAAAATTTTTTTTAGTGAAAAAATTACGCATTTTAATCATGAAAGTTTTTGTTCAAGGATTTCCGTGACTTTTTTGGGGTTCGCTTTCCCTTTTGTAAGCTTCATGACCTGGCCAACAAGGAACATGAGCGCTGTTTTCTTGCCGCTTCTGTACGCATCAACAGACTTGGCCTGTTCCTTAATAACGCTCTCTACAATGCTTTCCAGCTGGCCGCTGTCCTTTATCTGCGTCAGACCTTTTTTCTTCACGATCTCCCCGGGAGCGCTGCCGGTGTCAAAAATTTCCATCAGGACCGTTTTCGCGATCTTGCCTGTTATTTGTTCCGAAGCTATGAGCGACAAGAGCTCGGCCAGATGCGCCGGCCTCACGCGCGACTGGCCAACGCTTAATTTGCGCTCGTTCAATATGGCGGCCATGTCTCCCGTTAACCAGTTTGATATTTCTTTCGGGCTATTCACGAGCTTTAAAGTTTCTTCAAAAAAAGCCGCGACTTCGCGGTCTTTTGTAAGCACATCAGCGTCGTATTCGCTTAAGCCCTGTTCTTTTACAAAACGTTTTTTCTTATCGCGCGGAAGTTCGGGAAGCGCCTGTTTTATTCGCTCTATCTCTTTTTTTTCCACTACAAAAGGCACAAGGTCCGGTTCCGGGAAATACCTGTAATCATGCGCTTCTTCCTTTGAACGCATGGAAACGGTTTTGCCGCTTATCTCATCCCATAGCCTTGTGTCCTGTAGCACTTTTTCCCCTTTATCAAGAAGTTCTTCCTGTCTTTTCGCTTCGTAAAAAAGAGCGTCCTTTACCGCTTTAAATGAATTCATGTTTTTAAGCTCGGCTTTCACCCCGAGCTCCCCGGCCCCGGTCAGCCTGATGGATATATTCGCGTCGCATCGCAGGTTCCCTTTTTCCATGTTACAATCCGAAACACGCAAGTACTGCAGTATAGACTTTAGGCCCTGAAGATATATCGCGGCTTCTTCCGGCGAAGAGATATCCGGTTCTGTAACTATCTCAAGTAGCGGCGTTCCCGACCTGTTAAGATCTACATAGCTCCGGCCTTTTAGGTCATCGTGTATAAGCTTGCCCGCATCCTCCTCAAGGTGCACTCTTTTTATGCGGATCTTTTTATTTTCTCCATTATTTTCCACAAAAAGATGCCCATCGTGCCCCAGCGGCTTGTCGTATTGCGATATTTGGAAATTTTTAGGAAGGTCCGGATAATAATAATTCTTTCTATCGAACTTAATTACCTCCTGTATCCGGCACCCTAAAGCAAGCGCGGTCCGTATGCCGTA
>CAZFLU010000068.1:0-5692 GCA_964519195.1 uncultured Planctomycetia bacterium
ATCACCTCGGCCATGGGCCTCAAGTCATCATCCTTCCTTACCTTGAGCCGCACAGAATAATCACCTTTGGATATTTTTTTTAGGTCATCCTCAAGCCTCTCGAGCGGTCCTATGACTCTATGCGTGAGCTTAACTGCCCATAACATTAAAAAAAGCACTATGGGAGGAATGGCGATCAATAATATGATATTTATCCTTTGAAGTACCGGTATTAAGGTGCCCGCTACAAGTTCCGGAATGGCAAGCTCGTCGGCCATTATCTGGAATATAAGGTAGTATAGACACCCTCCTATTATAATGATAGGTAGGAGCATCGAAGCGAGTATTAGCCCCAGGAACTTATATTGCAAAACGTTCTTTGTAAGGAATTTTAGTCTCATTAGTATCCTATCTCTATCTCATCATAAATAGCGTCCGCGCGCGTACCGGTTGAATCGGCGTCTGTCATGAAAGCAATGGCGCCCACATTCATGCGCGGATCTTTTCCGAAAAGCTTTTTATAATCTTCGTAAATATCACGTTTTTCGTATCTCCAGGCGTCCGCTTTACCGCTCTGGAGCACCATGAGCTTTATGTTCTTTGAATATCCGCTCCGGCCGCTTGTTCCGGACGGAAGTCTTTCAGCCCATACATACTCTATAGCCTGTGAGTTAGTGAAAAAAGCCGCCGGGAACATCACGTAAACCCTTGCCGCGAAATCCTCTTCTTCTTTACCCGCAAGCGTTTCCGGCATTGTTCTTTCGGGAAATTCATAAACACGCCATTTCCAGCTTATTACAGGCTTACTTTGTATATCGAGCTTCAGTTTATAAAAAAGAGCGGACGCTGTTTTTTTGCTTACAGCGCGCACATAAGACTCTCCCCCTACCTTCTCTATTTCGTAAACTACTTTTCCTTTTAATATCTTCTCTTCCCATTCCTTAAGCGAATTTTCCGCGCTGAACGGAAAGGCTCTTATTACCTCCTGCAGAGCCTGTCGCGCTTCGTCTCTTTGCCTTATTATGTATTTCTTCAGTTCTTCAAAGTTCTTTAAGGATAAAAAAACAATAGCTATGAATATAATAAAAAGCGTGACCTTGAAAAAAATTTTTCTTAATTAAATATTCCGCATTATAACTGGATTTTATGTATTTATTGTAAGACGCCGGGGAAAAGAAGTCAATAAAAAATCCCGAGTGAAACGGGGGATAAAAAAATCCCGCCCTTTCCGAAGAAAGGGCGGGATTCAATCAGCATCTAATTAATTAGAAGCTAAGTTTTACAGTTCCCACGAGGTCCGTGGCTACGTCATCAGACTGGTCATAATAGAAGCCGCCCGGGAAAAAGCAAGCGCCTAATATACCGAATGATACGTCCTCAGTATAGTCCCATGTAAGCTGAACGTCAAACTCTGTTCCCATGAAGACTTTTCTTCTGTCGTTCACGCTTGAACTTCCGTTTGAAGGGTCTATTATATCCTGAGGGATCGCCCTGTGCTCTGCCTGCCAGAAAAAGCCAACTCTTCCGTCAAGAGTTAAGCTGTCTGTCGGCATTAAGCTGCCATAAACAAGCACCTGGTGCTGGTTCGTGTATGAAGCATCAGGGTCTCTCACTATGTAGCTTGCCTGCTGGCCTGCTTTACCCATGTGAGTCCTGTTGTACGTACCTATGAATTCCCGATATGCTGTATCGAACTTACCTCTATACATCATATCCCAGCCTTCATAGTTGCCGCTTGATGTAGCAGTAGCGCGCTCGTCATCGTCACCGGAATAGAATATGTATTCCGCTCCGATCACAGGCTTCCATGAATACTGTTCTTTGAAGTGACGCATCTCAACGCTCGCGTCAACCGCGAATGCGGAACGGCCTCTCTTCTCAAGCTGGTCCCTGAAACCTACGAAATCTCCGAACTGGTAAGCTCCTTCTAACGCAAATGTCCAGTTCTCGATAGGGTCAGCGCTGGCTCGTCCGCCAATGGTATTAACAGTGTTGTGCTGCTTTAGGTTTCTCGCAGGCACTGCTCCTCTGTCATCCTTATAGAACCAGTAACCTTCCGCTTCCGCGTTATAAGAATCAAACACGTATCCTACGTTGATGCCCCAAAGGTCTGTGTCGTCATTTGAACCGACCGCGTTTTCCCAGATCTTTGAGTAAATAGCATCGATCGTCCATGGGTCGTAATCCAGTGTTGCCCTGATAGCGTCAAATGATGTCATGACTGTATATTCAGCAGCAGTTATGCTTGTGGTCTGATAATCACGTAGATTTTTACCTACTATGAAACCTTTACCGAACCAAAGGTCCTGCCTACCTATCCTGAGTGTCAAAGGTGAGTACAAGAATTCTTTAAGTTCGATGTAAGCAAGATCCAGCCCAACATCAAATTCATTAGCGCTCTGGGTGTGAATGTTGTCAACGCCTGTTGTTGAGTTCCAGATATCCGCGCTGGTACCGTTACCTACGCTCGTTACATCCCAGTCCCTCTGGTTAAACAGCCTTAAGACAGCTGACACATTGTCAGTAAGGTCGGCATCTATCTGGATCTCTGCCTGGCTCATTAAATATGTCTGCCAGTCACTTGTATCTGTTGTGGGATCAAGCGTGCTTGTTACTCCTATGTTCGTTCCTTCAGCGTGATTGTGGTTAAGATCATAATCATCGCGCGCGAACGAGCGAATGGTTAAGTCTCCCGAGATCTTCACGCTTTGCGTTCCAGCGTAAGCACTTGCTGCTAAGCAGAGCGCTATGCCTAAAACACATATCGTGCGAAATAACTTCATTTGTCCTCCTTGAAGTACTTTCAAAATTAAATTGCGTTTTATATTTACTTTAAGCGAGCCCTTTCGCGGCTCCACTGTTTTCTATTTATAACCATATCAACATGAGCGATCTTTCCGGCTATTTTTATTTCCTCCCCCCTTTCTTCGCCTTTTTTGCTAAACCGCTATGCTGGTACAGAGCTAACTTTTGAAATAAAGTATACCACAAAAGTTAGTTTTGTCAAGATTTTCCGCTCGTTAGTAATGTCAAGATAATTGGACGCTTTCATGTTTGTCATTGCGAGGAGCCAAAGGCGACGAAGCAATCTCATATTTAGATTCTTTGACTAAAGTAAATGTATAATTAGGCGTATCCTCAGGTTGTTGCTCCTCTCTGAATTGACTTATTATGCCAAATATCCAGAGATTTAAGCTTTTTTCGTTTTTAAAATAACCTTGTATCTTTATTCGCCTTCTTATTTCCTCAAGATCCCGCTCTAAGTGATTTGTTGTGCTTATGAAGTTCTTATCATCCATAAAGTCATAATATGTGAGCGTATCATTGAACTTTTTTTTAAAACATCGAACTGCCTTGGGCTCCTTGGCCTCCCACTTATCAGAGAAGCTATTAAATCGCTTTATAGCCACGTTCTTTGTTTTGGCCTTATATATCTTCGAAGCCTCTTTCATCATTTTTTTACGATTGGCCTTTTTATGTTTTATATTCTTCGATACATTCCTTAGTTTATGCGTAGAACAAAGCTGCCATTTGGCATATGGATATACCATGTCTATGGCTGCTTTTATGCCGCCGGCATCGTCTGAGGCTGCTACCTTAAGATGCTTCCCTTCCAATCCGCGCCTATATAAATCATTCAGAATAGGGGTTATCTCCTGTTCTGATTCGCCTTTGGCTAATTTAAAGGCTAATAGCTCTTCCTTGTTGTCCAAGGTTATGCCAAGGACGAAGATAATAGGCCTTTTCCTTATTGTTTTCTCTTTTATATGGATCCAGAGGCCGTCTACCAAGATATATTTGTATTTATCCTCTATTCTCCTTGTCCTGAATTCTTTTAGGTCTTCTTCAAGGTTATTTAAAAGACGGGAAGCCGTAGCATGGCTTACGGCATCACCTATGAACGATTTAAAGAACTTTCTTTGTTTACGCGTAGACAGACCTAGAATCATCGATAATATAACCATATTATCGAACTTCTTTTGCCGCCTTTGATATTTATCAAAGAGCGAGTATTGTATTTTAAGGCCGTCCCGAGTTCTTGGTATCATTATTCTGCTCGTTCCGAAGGTTGTCGTGAAGAATCTTTGATATTGGCCTTTTCGTTCATCAATTCTCGAGGGCGCATGTTCGTATCTGTCGGCGCCTATTTGTAATTTAAATTCCTCGTAGACATCGTCCTGCATCAGCTTCTCGATTGCCCTATGGGCTTTTTGCTCAAATTCATCGAAATTGGCAAGGACTCCTAATTCTCTTAAATTCCTCTTTAAATATTGATATTGTATTGGTAAACTATCCTTCGAGAAGTTAACGCTTCTCATGGCATACCTCCTCTGGGGCTCTGCCCCGGTTAATGGTTACTGTTTGGATTAACAACAACCATTAATGGTATGCCATTTTTATTTACATTTCAAAGAACTTTTTTATTGAGATTGCTTCGGCCTGCTTCGCAGACCTCGCAATGACGTATTCAAAAGCGTCCATAATATTTTACATTATCCGCTCGTTTATATCTATATATGTATAAATAAGTTATGCCCTGGAAGCCAAAGCTTCTGAATTGTTTATTATGTTCCTAATACCTTTAGATGTAAGCCCGAGGCCGGTTAGGAACTTAAGCCTTTTTTTCACGTTCAAAAGATCTTCCGGTACATGAGAATCACTATTAAGCACAAGTTTAACCCCGTGCTTTTTCGCCAGCCGGATCATTCTTTTGTTCGGTTTTCTGTGGCTTTTTCTCGTCGTTATTTCAAGGTGCACTCCTTTTTTAGAGGCCAGGAGCGCGTCAGAATCCTCAATGAGTCCGGGGTGGGCAAGGATGTCAACTTCCGCTTCAATAAAGGCTTTATTGGTCCCTTTTATTACAGGCTCGGAAATGGTTTCCCCGTGCCCGACAACGATCCGCGCGCCGTTCTTGCGCGCGAATTTGACAAGGGAGTTTATTTCTTCTATTGGAACATGCGTTATTTCAGCTCCGGGTATTATTTTTATTTTCCATGAGCGGCTTAGGATCTTGCAGGTTTTAACAAGCCTTGGGATCACAAAATCAATATTTGAAAAATCAACGTGGTCCGTGATGGCTATTGCCTTGTAACCGTTCGAAATGGCGCGGCGCACAAGCTCGCTTGGAAGCAATGCGCCGTCGCTCAAAAGAGAATGCGTGTGAAGGTCTATCATATCGGTTTCCTTTCAAGCCACCCTGCTATTCAACCATCCAACTATCCCACTAAAAATGGCGTCGATGGCTTCATGAGGTACGCAACTTAATGATCAGCCTACCGACGCCTTTCAATCCGATGTATTACCAGAGTACATGATGCTAAATTACGAATATGCGGATAATCCAATTCGCAATCTGCCACGTCTTGGTTGTCAGGATTTAACATCTGATGTTACATATTGACATATGTCAGTTTAATTCTTGCCTGCCTCTTTCCCGTATCTTTTGCACCAACTTCGCCCGTTTGGCTTCTGTTAACGACGAAACAAACGTATCACAAAAGCAAGTCGTTAGGCAATCTGACGCCCCTGGCGGGTGAATGGAATTCTAATGTTTTTAATAATCGATAAGACGTCGGTCAATGACTAACTCGTATGAAGAACCTAGTTCTACGGATCCGCTTCCGGATAATGGCCCTATATTATACATAGCCGTCGTCCTGTCCACGGATCTATCAGTATCAAAGATTAACACGCCTTCCTGGCTTCCGTTTAC
>CAZFLU010000069.1:0-5665 GCA_964519195.1 uncultured Planctomycetia bacterium
GCCATAACAAAAGAAATATCAGGGCTTAGGGCCTCAGGCGAGGCGCTAAAGTCAGAGCTCGCGAATCTTAAAAACTACAAGAATGAATCTGTTGCGGAACTTGAAAAAAGGATCAGTGAATTGGAAGCGAAGGATAATAATGAACTTAATAAACTACGCTCTGAAATATATGAATTAGAACGAAAACGGATCGAAGGCAAGGGAGCCCCGGATCTCGCGGGCCCAGGCGGGATCGATCATAGCGGCGTAGGAAGCTTTTTCCCGAACGGAAGCCCGCTACCTCCGGGTATTATCAGTTCGAAAAGAAAGCTAACGCTTGAAGAGTGCGTTACCGTTGCCATGGAAAACCACATGCCTCTTAGGATAGCGAAAAAACAACTTGAGCTCGCGGAATTCAGGCTTTTTGAGACAAAGAGAAAATTGGGGCCTTCCGTTACGTTTAAAGCCGAAACTTCAAAAGGCAGGGTGCAGCGGCGGCTTTATACGGGCGATAAAATACTTGTAGAAGGAAAACAGCCTTTATTTTACGGCGGAGAGCTTGTTTTTTCGGTAAAACAGGCAAGCACTAATGTTGAAATAGTCAGAAATGACTATGACAGGCTAAGGAACGAGCTTATATTACAAGTCGAAAAAGCTTATTACAGTCTTGATAAAGCCAAAAAAGCCTATTTCATACAGGCAAAATTAAGCGCGAGGACTAAACGCTTATACGATATAGCGAAAGCAGGCAAACAGGCCGAGGTAATATCCCAGGTTGAATTTCTAAAGGTAAGCTCGCAATATAATCAAACTGTTTTTCAGCTTGTATCAGCCGAAGAAGATATTTCAGTCGCAAACTTGATCCTTCAACAGGCAATGAATATAGACGAAGATATAGATATAGCGGGAACAGATGAACCCAAAGAGATAGAGCTTGGCCTCATGGACCTTTTTGACCTCGCTAATTTAAACAGGCCTGAACTTAAGATAAGCAAACTTTCAGTAGAATATTTTGAATATGATAAGAAGATCTCAAGCGCAAGAGCGAGCTGGCCCAGAATAGACCTTATCGGTTCTTACGGGAATACCCGGGAAGATTTTACGAAAGATGATATAGGAGATGACGCGCTCAATCCAAGAGGCCTGGGGCCGGAGTATTACATAGGCACAAAAGTGAGTTTCCCCATATGGGGCAGCACGCTGGGATATTCATACACAAAGGAGAAATGGCAGCCTGTCGTAAGCACTGTCCATGGCACGGAAGCGACAACTAATCAGGTAACGTTCTCGATCTTAGATAAGCTTGAAGATCTGTCAGCTTTTAAGGAGTCGGACCTTGAATACATGAGAGCCCTTGATGAGCTGCATAAAAAAGAACAGGAAGTAACCCTTGAAGTAAAAGAAACATTCTTTAAATATAAAAAAGCCCTAATGCTTATGGAGATATCTAAAACAAAAATGGCTTATCAGGGCAAACAGGTAGAAGTTCTATCTATCAGGCAGGAGCTGGGAGAGGCGCAATATTCGGACGTAATAGAGGAAATGATAAAGCTTGCCGAAGAAGAATTCGCTTACGCGCAGGCGATCTTTGACTATTACTCTTCGCTTGCCGCGCTAAATAAAGCAATAGGGCTCAACGGATATTTTAAAGTTTAATAAAAAGGGGTATATATGAGAAAAAATAACGGTAAAAACGGAAAAAACGAAACAAACTCTGACGGACAGAACGAAAAAAAGCAAGAGATACAGCCTGAAATAAAAAAAGAAGAAACGAAAAAGCTAACAACTGAAATAAAAAACAAGACGGGCGAAAAGATAAAGGAAATAGCGCGTAAGTTCAAATTTTCCAGAAAAAACTATATAATCATAATAGCGCTTGTGGTTATCGCTATTATATTCGCCCGCACAGCCGGGAACATACAAAAAATTCTTTTTAAGAAAAAAACGCCTCCTGCCGCGGAACTGGACATTGCCTTGGAAGCCGTGCCTGTTAAAGTTTATAAAGCGAAGCTTATGAGTTTCAAGGATACGTTACCTGTTATGGGCACTGTAAAGGGTTTCAAAGAAATAGACCTTAAATTCGAAACAAACGGTATCATGGAAAGCTTTAATTTTGAAGAAGGCGAACGCATACAGGAAGGTGATATAATCGCCAACCTCAACCAGCGCGACGCGCTTCTTAAATTAAAATACGCGGAACTTGAAACGGAAAAAACACAAAAGCTTTTTGACGTTGGCGGGTTAGACAAAATAAAGCTTGAGCAAGCAAAGCTTGAATATGAATCAGCGAAAAGCGATTTTGAAAAAACCAACATATACGCGGTAAGCGACGGAACGCTCGCGAGCCGGGATATGGATGTTGGCGCGTACGTAACGCCCAATGAAAAAATAGGAAGCTTTGTGGATATCGGGGAAGTCTACGCGGAATTCAATGTCATAGAAAAAGATTCCCCGAAACTTAGGCTTGGACAAAAAGTAGAAGTATTTGTGGACGCTTATCCCAACAAATCATTTAAAGGCACGGTAGATTCGGTGTCGCCTGTTGTGGAAGGAAGGACGAGGACTCAAAAGATAAAAATAGAGTTGAAAAATCCGGAGATGGACCTGAAACCCGGAATGTTCGCGAGGGCCCTGATAGCCACGTACGAAAAAGACAACGCGCTTATTATACCTACTTCCGCGTTTAAAAAGAAGGAATCAGAGTATTTTGTATATGTGGTGCATAAAGATGAGCAAGCTCCCGCTGAAGAAGGAAAAGAAAAAATCCTTGAAGCAGGAACAGTTGAGGTAAGAAAAATAGAGATAGCTTATCTTACTCAAGATGTTGCCGAGATCTCAAAAGGCCTTAAAGAAGGCGAGCTTGTCATAGTCGAGGCTTATCAGGAGTTCAATGATAAGGAAAAGGTAGAAATAAGCGAAGTACAGGAAACAATTTTCTAGCGCATAGCGCATAGCTTTCAAGCTTACCTATCCGCTTCAGCCAGAGGCTGATCCGCCTTTGGCGGAAAACGCTAAAAATATGAATTTACCCCATTTTTCAATACGCCGTCCCGTAACGAGCATAATGATATTTGCCGGTATAATTTTATTCGGTTTTATATCGCTTAGCAAACTGCCGCAGGAACTTTTCCCCCCGATAACATATCCGCAGCTGACAGTCGTTACCACATACGAGAACGCTGCCCCTGAAGAGATAGAAACCTTAATAACCAAACCCGTAGAAGAGGCAATAGGTACTGTAAGCGGCATAAGGCGCCTGCGAAGCATATCGAAAGAAGGGCTTTCCCTCGTTATAGCTGAATTTGGCTGGTCGCAGAACATGGATTTCGCGGCTCTTAGGATGCGGGAAAAACTTGATCTTATAAAAGAACGACTTCCGCGCGAATCTCAAGAGCCTCTTGTCATGAAATATAATCCTTTTGAGATGCCCATCATGACGTTTAGCATAACGGGCGATCGTTCCCCTGAAGCTATAAGGGAAATATGCCGCCGGATCATAAAAGACGAACTCGAGAAGATAGAAGGCGTGGCTTCAGCCACGATTACCGGAGGCCTTGAAAGGGAGATAATCGTGGAAGTGGACCAGGGCAGGCTTAACGCGCAGCAGGTGCCGCTTCTCGAAGTTGCCAAAGCCATAACTAACGCGAACCTGAACTATCCCGCCGGGACCATAAAAGAAAGCTTTTACGAATATCTCATAAGGACCCTTGGTGAATTCGAGCATGTTGAAGAAATAGAGGACATATCAGTAAAGGTTGAAAAAGATGACGAAAGAATGGGACCCAAAGACACGGAAGGCGAAAGAAGCGAACATAAACGGCTTGTTCTTCTTAAAGATGTCGGCGTTGTTTACGATACTGTAAAAGAGCGCACAAGCTACTCGCGTTATAACGGCGAAGAGAACGTTTCGGTTTCCATACAAAAACAGGCCCAGGCAAATACGATGCAGGTCGTGAACAGGGTTAAAAAGGCGCTTGATACAATAAAACGCGAAGTCCCAAAAGACATCAAGATAAAGATAGCCTCAGACCAGTCAAAATTCATTAAAGATGCGATAAACGGCGTGCGGGACGCGGCTGTTCAAGGCGGTATCCTCGCATTTCTAGTTCTACTTGTTTTCTTGCGAAACGTAAAAAGCTCGATAATCGTAACTTTCAGTATCCCAATTTCCATAATAGCTGTTTTTACATTCATGTATTGGGCGGGTATTTCAATAAACATGATGAGCCTCGGCGGCCTTGCCCTTGGGGTGGGAATGCTTGTTGACAGCGCGATAGTTGTGCTTGAGAACATAGAGCGCCACAAAGAAGAGGGAAAAGAAGAAAAAGGCGCGGCCGTTGAAGGGGCCGCGGAAGTCTCGAACGCCATAACAGCATCGACCCTTACAACAATAGTCGTATTTTTCCCGATGGTTTTCGTAATAGGCATAGCGGGCCAGATATTTAAGCAACTCGCGTTTACAGTTATATTCGCGCTTGCCGCCAGCCTTTTTGTAGCGCTTACTCTCATACCGCTTTTATCAAGCGCGAAAGCAAAAAAGAGTAAAAAGCAAAAAGAGCCTGAAAAAAAACCGGCCATACTGGGATCCTATACTTCTTTCTTGAATTTATTCTTGAAATTCAAAAAAACAGGCCTCCTGATAGTTATATTTTTATTTATAGGAAGCTTGTTCCTTATAGGGCCGCTTGATAAAGAGCTCATGCCGAAAATAGACCAGGGAGAATTCATAGTCAAAGTAAATCTAGCCAGCGGCACGCGCCTTGAAGTAACAAACAACGTGGCGAAAGAAATAGAGAACTATGTTATCGGGCTTCCTTATGTAGAAAGCGTCGCGGCAATAGTAGGCTCGACTCGCGGAAAAGACGCTAAAGATGTTTTACAAAGACTGGGCTCTCATCAATCCGAGATAACAGTATCGTTAAATAAAAAAAGGAAAATAAAAACTAACGAAGTTGTTCAGGAGATAAAAGACTATTTAAGTAAAATGAATCTATACGGCGCAGATATCGAGTATATCTTGCGCGAGAGCATCTTCAGCGCGGCAGTAGAAGTTTCTGCGCCAATACTCATCGAGATAAAAGGCGAAGATATGCCCGTGCTCATCAAGATCGCAGAGAAAATAATGAATAAAATAAAAAATATTTCGGGCATATATGGAGTAAAAAGCGATATGCCGGAACCGTCTCCCGAGACGAAAATATTTATAGATAAGGATAAGGCAAGTCTTTACGGCCTTTCTGTGGCGGACATTGCGCAAACAGCCCAGATAGGGCTGAAGGGTTACATAGCGAGCCAGCTCAAGGAGAAAGGGCAGGAAGTTGACATAAGAGTCAGGCTCCGGGAACCGGATAGGAGCGATTTTAATAATCTAAGGAGAATTGAAGTGCACACGCAGGAAGGGCACATTCTCCCGCTTTCAAGCGTGGCTCGTTTTGGAAGAGGCAAGGGCCCAAGCGAGATAAAAAGAATAGACCAGGAAAGGACTATCATTGTTTCGGCAAACATATTTAACAGGCCGCTCAAGGATATTGTTAAAGATATAAATAGTGCAATAGATAGCTTTGATATACCCGCGGACTTTACTGTTAAACTAGCCGGAGAGTCGGAAGAGATGAACGAATCGTTCAACAGTCTGCGTTTCGCGCTTCTTTTCTCTATCGTGCTCGTATACATGATAATGGCAGCC
>CAZFLU010000070.1:0-5664 GCA_964519195.1 uncultured Planctomycetia bacterium
AAGTAAGAAACGATCCAAAACAGGCAAAAAAATCCCCCCTTCGGAACTTTTAAGCATACTGGAAAAAGTGAATAAAAACTTGAGGTTGAGCCGCCAAGAACTTTTATTCTTACTTGAGCTTAGGAAAAAAGAAGAACTCTCTCTCTTGTACGAAACCGCGAATTCAATACGCCGGCGCGAGCATAAAAACGCTTCCTGTGTTCACGGCATAATCGAGTTCTCTAATCATTGCGACAGAAGCTGTTTATATTGCGGTATAAATTACCGGACCCGTATCAAAAGATACAGAATGAGCTTACCCGAGATAATAAGCTCCGCGAAGTACGCCGTGGATGAGCTGGGTTTTAAAGCGCTTGTCCTTCAGTCGGGTGAAGACATGTGGTATGATAAAGATAAACTTCTTTATATAGTGCGCGAGATCAAAAAGATGGGTATACTTGTATTTTTAAGTATAGGCTCACGAAGCAGGGAAACATATAAAGTTCTTTTTAAAGCAGGCGCGCGCGCCGCGCTTTTACGTTTCGAGACCTCAAACAAAAAGATCTTTAAGAACGTAAAACCGGGAGAAAAACTCAAAGACAGGATAAGCCTTATCAGGAGCCTTAAAAAGATGGGCTACGTTATAGCTACCGGTTTTCTCGTAGGGCTTCCGGGCGAGAAAATAAAAGATATACTTGAGAATATATTCCTCACGCGCTCGCTCGGGCCGGACATGTATTCTTTCGGCCCGCTCATACCATCAAAAGGCACGCCGCTGGAAGGCCAACAATTGATAAGTAAAGAGCTTATGCTAAAGGCTATTTCAGTATCGCGTATAATAGACAGAAATTCCAATGTGCTTGTAACGACAGCGCTTGAAACGCTTGATAGAAAGGCAAAAAGAGAAGCGCTCTTAGCAGGCGCCAATTCTCTTATGATAAATATAACGCCGAAAAAATACCGGCGCCTTTACCGCATATATGACAACAGGGCCGGGGTGGCGGAAGATGAAAAAGACGTGATAAATGAGACGATCAAGCTCCTCGCGGGCCTCGGTAGGGCTCCGGCCGATCTTAGCATAAAAGGATAGTCGCATGAAAAGTTTTATAGATGTTCAAAGAATAGAAAACATTTTAGAACGTAACAAGGGCGCCTCCGAATCAAGGATAAAAGAAATAATCAAAAAAGCCCGCTTATTAAAAGGCCTTGATCTTGAAGATACCGCCGCGCTTTTAGGCTCAAAGGACAAAGAGCTCGCCGAAGAAGTCTTTCGAGCGGCCCGTTTCGTAAAAGAATCGATATACGGAACAAGGCTTGTTCTTTTCGCGCCGTTATATCTCAGTAACATATGTTCCAACAATTGCGTTTATTGCAGTTTCAGGGCTGACAATAAAGACATGCCCAGAAAAAGCCTTACAATGGATGAGATAAAAAGAAATGTGGAAATCCTTGAACGCGAAGGCCATAAAAGGCTCCTTTTGGTGGCCGCGGAGGACCCCAAAGCCTCAACAATAGAGTATCTTAAAAAAGCCATAGACGCGGTTTACAGCACTAAGGTGGAAAACGGTTCCATAAGAAGGGTAAATGTGAATATCGCGCCTCTTTCTCTTGAGGAGTTCAGGGAGCTCAAAAAAACAGGAATAGGAACGTATCAGCTTTTTCAGGAAACATACCATCCGGGCATGTATCGTTTAGTCCATCCGGCCGGACCGAAAAAAGATTACGAAAACAGGCTTTTCGCGATGGACAAGGCCCAGGAAGCAGGCATTGATGACGTGGGCATAGGGGTTTTGTTCGGGCTTTATGATCATAAATTCGAAGTTTTAGCGCTTTTAGAACATTCGAATTATCTGGATAAAAAATTCGGAGTAGGGCCCCATACAATATCAGTTCCAAGGCTTAAGCCGGCTTATGGCGCGCCGCTTACGGGGAAAGAACCTTATCCGGTAAGTGATGAAGAATTTAAAAGCATCGTCGCGATCTTAAGATTAGCGGTCCCTTATACAGGCATGATACTTTCAACAAGAGAAAGCGCGTCTTTCAGGGATGAAGTAATAGCTCTCGGGATATCCCAGATAAGCGCGGGCTCCAGGACCGATCCCGGGGGATATGAAACAGAAAGAAAAGGGGAAAAAGGGGGGCAATTTGAGCTTGAAGACACAAGGCCCCAGCTTGTAGTTATAAAAGAGATGCTTAAAAACGGTTTTTTCCCGAGTTTTTGCACAGCGTGCTACCGCCTGCGCAGGACAGGAAAGGACTTTATGGATCTTGCCAAGCCGGGGGATATAAAAAATTTCTGCCTGCCGAATTGCCTTCTTACCTTCAAAGAGTACGCGCTGGATTACGGTGACGCGGAACTTAAAGAAAAAGCCGAAAAGATCATAGATCTCGAGATCGGCAAAATAACGAACCCGTCTGTAAAAGCAAAAACAAAAGAAAAACTTAAGCTGCTTGCGACGGGCCGGCGGGACCTTTATTTCTGATTTTTAAAATTCAACTTGACAAAATGATACTATTTTGGTATCTTAATGTAAAAGGGAGGTAATCATGTGGACAAAAAGAGGAATGCTAAGAGCGGTAGCTCACTGTAAAGAAGGCTGCAGTAGAGTGTCCTCCCGAATGTAGTTCTTCAATGAAGAATCTCTTCGGGATGCCGACGGACAGCTTAGCTGAAGCTCTGTATTCGGCATGGGCAAGACAATAAACGGCCTGTTAATGATTGCGCAGATCGATGCCTGAAAATATGCAAAATAGATTACACAGATTGAATAGAATCTGTGTAATCTAGGTTGCAGGGGCATAACTAATAAATCTATGCAATCACTTAAATTAGGAGCTACAATGGCAACGAGAAAAATAATTAACATAGATGATAAGAAATGCAACGGATGCGGACTTTGCATACCGAATTGCCCGGAAGGCGCGCTTCAGATGATAGACGGCAAAGCAAGGCTTATAAGCGACCTATTCTGCGATGGTTTAGGAGCTTGCATCGGGCACTGTCCGGTGGGGGCCATTAAAATAGAGGAAAGGGATGCAGAGCCTTATGATGAAAAAAAGACAATGGTAAACATAATAAAGCAGGGGAAGAATGTAGTTAAGGCCCATTTAAAACATTTAAAAGAACATGGCGAGATGGAATTACTAAAACAAGCTCTTGAAGCTTTAAAAGAAAAAGGTATTGAGGACCCCTTAGAAGAAGAAGTCAAAGGAGGATGTCCTTCTGGTAGTAGTGGGAAATCTTTTTCCGGATGTCCAGGAAGCAAAGTAATGGATTTTGCATCAGAAGCTAAAGAAAAAAAAGATACAAGCGAAAAAGGAAGCAGGCCCTCAGAATTACGACAATGGCCTGTTCAGCTTATGCTTGTTCCTACTTTTGCTCCTTACCTTAATAATGCAGATGTTGTAATAGCAGCAGACTGCGCTCCTTTTGCTTACGCTGATTTTCATAAAGATTTTTTAAAAGGAAAGGCGCTTCTCATAGGATGTCCAAAACTGGATGACGCGTCATTCTATAAAAATAAACTTACAGAGATCTTTAAAAATAATAATATACGGTCCGTAACCTGCGTTCACATGGAAGTCCCATGTTGTTTTGGGCTTGTAAACCTTACGAAAAGCGCTATAGAGGAGTCAGGCAAAACCATACCTTTTGCGGCAGTTAAAATATCCATAAAAGGCGAAAAGATATAGAAATCGGTTTGCTATAGATGTATAATAAAAGTCCGGATAAGGAGGAGAAATGAAGGAAAAAATAGAAAAAGCGTTGGATAAAATAAGACCGTCCCTTCAGATGGACGGGGGCAATGTCGAACTTGTAGAGGTCACAAAAGACGGCGTTGTAAAGGTGAGATTAACAGGCGCCTGCGGAAGTTGCCCCATGAGCCAGATGACGCTAAAGTCCGGGGTCGAACGGATCTTGAAACAGGAAGTGCCGGAAGTAAAAGAGGTAGTTTCAGTATAGGAGGCCGGTATGAGCGGATATTATGATAAAGACAGGTTCAGGGTAGAGCTGGAACAAGCGATAGACGCGGAACATACAACGACCATGTTGTATTCGCATCTTGCGTCAATAATGCGAAACGGGAAAGTAAAGAACAGATTTCGCGGTTTCTCGAAAAATTCCGAAAATAATAAGATGTTATTGAGCCAAAGGATGCAGGAACTGGGCGTAAAGGATTTCGATATAACCGCAAAATGCTCTTTTTGCAAATTAACCCCCGACAGCTTTTCGCTTTTAGGCGCGATAAACATAGGTTATGAGATAACGGACGCGGCGATAAAATTTTACAAGGACCTGGCCGGCATGGCCAGAGAAAACGAAGATCGAAAACTTTTCAGAAGCATAATAAAGGGTAAAGCCAAAGAGAGAGACTTCCTCAAAAACGAAAAAAAATTCTCAAGCAAAAAAATATCCAGGGACGAACCGGCAAGCGAATCCTACACGCCGGAAGTTGTTTATAATCTCTGGAAATGATAAGGGAGTATCATGAAAGCCGTGGAAATATCTAAAGGCATTTACTGGGTAGGGGTTTTGGACTGGAACCTGGAGACATTTCATGGCAGTACCTATACCACGCAAAGAGGCAGCACTTATAACGCGTATCTTATAATCGATGAAAAGATAACCCTTGTTGATTGCGTTTTAGGGGATTTTTATAATGAGATGCTGGATAAGATCAAAGACGTGGCGGATCCGGCGAAGATCGATTATATTATAACCAATCACGTCGAGCCCGACCACACGTCCGCGCTTCCCGCGCTTTTAAAAAAACTTCCCAAAGCAAAAGTATTAGGTACGGCGAAATGTAAGGAAGGCCTGGAAAAGTATTACAACGCTAAATTGAACTTTCAGGTTGTAAAAACAGGGGAAGAATTGAACATAGGCAAGCGGACGCTGCGTTTTATTGAGGCGCCCATGATACACTGGCCCGATAGCATGTTCACTTATCTTGTCCAGGACCAGATCCTGATGCCTAATGACGCGTTCGGGCAGCATTACGCGACCAGCAAGCGTTTCGATGATGAAGTTGACGGTTGCGTTTTGATGGATGAGGCAGCTAAATATTACGGCAACATACTCTGGCCGTTCAGCGCCCTTATAAAAGATAAGATATCAGAAATTCAGAAGATGAATTTCCCCATTAAGATGATAGCTCCCAGCCATGGCGTTATATGGAAAAAAGAGCCTGAAAAAATAGTAAACGCTTATCTTGGATGGGCGTCTAATAGGACAAAGCCTAAGGCCGTGATATTATACGAAACAATGTGGGGCTCAACCGAAAAACTCGCTAAAGAAATAGCCGAAGGCGTCATGCAAGGCGGCATTGAAACTCATATTTTTGAAATAAACCATAGAGAAAGGACCGATATAATAAAAGAGATGCTTGAGGCGAAAGCTTTTATCGTAGGCTCGTCCACGCATGATAACGACATGCTGCCTAACATCGCAGGATTTCTTCATTTTCTTAAAGGGCTAAGGCCTAAGAACAGAGCGGGTTTTTGCTTTGGTTCTTACGGATGGGCCGGGGGCGGGGCGGAAGCTGTCGAAAGGTCGTTAAAAGGAACGGGCGTGGATATCCTGCGTGCCCCGGTAACTTGTAAATTTGCTCCTACGGAAGAAGAACTAAAAGAGGCTTATAAGAGCGGAGCGGAATTTGCAGCTCGCTTAGAATAACGCGTGAA
>CAZFLU010000071.1:0-5625 GCA_964519195.1 uncultured Planctomycetia bacterium
TCGGCTATTATGCTGCCTATGGCACCTTCTAGCTCTACTGTATTTAAAAATTTTGTAGCCTTTTTATCTAGGACAACTTCGCCTATCTGTTCGGAATCAAGAAGGCTTATCGCTGCTTTTTCTATTTTTATATCATTTCCGCCTATCATTCGAAGAACGGTCTCTTCCATTCCTGCTTCTTTTGTTCCGATCATTTTATCAGCCGCCTGTTTTATCTTAGGGTCTATGCTTTCCTTGTCAGTGAAAATACCTTCTTCCCAATTTCGTATAACGTTTTCTATTTTTATCTCTTTTAGATAATGCGCTTGCAATTTATCCATGTAATCACGCGCCATGGCGTTACCTGGATCAAGAGATAATATATCAGAGAATCTAAGAAGCGCTTCATCAAAGTTTTCCTGTTTATAAAAGGCTATTCCTTCTTTTTCCAGATTGTTTATTCTTATTCGTGTAAGCTTATCAGCGTCTTTTCTTATAGAGCGATCCCACTTTGTTCTGGAAAGGTCCAGTTCTTTTTTCACTTTTCCAAGATAATTTTTAACATATTCATCTTCCGGCCGGTTTTCGGCAATATAGGTTAGTATCTGCACCGCCTCCTCAAGTCTGCCGGCTTTATAAAGTTCTGAAGCTATGCCAAAGTAGCGATATAATTTTTCTTGTTCAAATATTTCTCTTGAAACAGGTTCGGCGCCCGGGGCCGCAGCTCCTGCCGCGCTTCCGGAAATATAGGGGCTTAATATAAGCTCTTTATTTCGCACTTCATATCTATATTCCTGCTCCAATCTTGCCTGCTCTTTTGCTTGTAGGCCTTCGGGCGCAAGCACGATAGGCTCTGCGCTAGAAGTCTGGGCTTCTTGCCCGTTTACAATAGACGGTAATAAAAAGGCTAGTGTTATGCTTATGAACAAAAATATTAGATTATTTTTAATTTTCATTTTATTTCTCGCTATTTTGTAATATAATTATAACAAATATACCCGTTCAAGTTATGTTTGTCAAGTAAAGGTAAAATGAATTCACCGATAATATCTATATTATATGTTATTTCTTTCGTCTTGATGCTTTGGCTTCTTTTGAAGTTAAACAGGCGAATTAATATTTTTTCCAAAAATCTCCTTGAAAGACATAACGATCTCGAAACCATTATGCTCGATATAAGAAATGGCACAAAAACTTTCTTTAAAGAAAAGCGGCGGGCTTTAAGGGTAGGTAACAGCGTAAGCGCGAAGCTTGCTGATAATGAAAAAGCAGAGTTTATTAAAGTGCTCAATATAAGCGAAACAGGAGCGCTTTTACGCTCGAAAGAAAAATTTTCACAGGGCGAAGTTCTGGATTTTAAGCTCTATCTCCCGCTTTTTACATATCCGATCGATGTAGTGACAAAAGTCGCAAGGGCTGCGCCTTCTTCCGATAAAGATAAAGCCGGTTATTTCGATATTGGTATAACCTTTTTAAAGATAACGTCTTCTGATAAAGAAAAACTTTTAGAAACAGTGGACGTTCTCAAAAAACTTGTTAATAAATAACCTGTATCGTTGACAAAGTAACTCTTTATGGTATATTTATTAAAAGAAAGGAGGTCGCATGCATATTATTACAAAAATACTTGTCTGCACCGCTGTCATAACATTGGTCTTATCCGTAATCGCTAAGTTCTCCGGAACCATGATAGCTGGTGTGGGCCCTAGTGGCTATCTTGATGCGACAGTAGTGGCTCTTTTATTTGGAGCTAACGGCGCGCTATTAGAACTACTTAAGAAATAACCTCGCGGCTTAATAATATCGAGAAGGAACATAAAGCTTTTTAATGCAAAAAAGAGAAATTCGTTTTTTTTCTGAATCTTTTGTTACTACCTTTATTTTGCTTCTCGATATTATTTTTTTAGTAGCAGCGGACCTCTTCAGTTTCATAATCCGCTTTAACGGTAAATTTCCTGACGTAAATTTTTCCGCATATCTTGATCTCGCACCTTTTATTATCGCTTTTAGGCTTATCTCTTTTTATGTATTCCATCTATATTCCAGGCTTCAATATAAAAGTAATTTTGAAATATTAATAAATATAATCAAGGCATGTATAATAAGTTCCGCTTTTATTATATTTATTTTATACTTTATGAATCTTGAAATGTACCCGAGATCCATAGCTGCTTTTTCACTTGTTTTAACTATAATTTTCATTTCCTCCTGGCGTTTTGTCGCGAAGAGCGTCTCAGAACTGTATCTGGGAAAACACTTTTTCAAGTCTCACCTTGTTATAATAGGGACCGGGCCTCAGGCGCAAGAGGTAGCGCTAAGAGCTTCGCGGGACGCCAGTGTAAATCATGCTGTCCTGGGTTTCGTGCAGGTGCAAAAAGAAAATGTATTAAAATCCGGAGAAGCCTCTATTTTGGGTAGTATTGATAACATTGCCGCTATTTTGCGGGAATACAGGCCTGATGAGGTTGTGATAGCAGAGTCTTCTATAGACAGGCGTAATCTAATGAAAGTGATCAATTTATTAAATAAAAAAAGAATACCGTTCCGCACTGTTCCCTCAGCTTATGAAACCGTTATAAGCAACATGGTACTTTATGGCAGGGGGCCGGCGCCTTTTGTGGGTTCAACTATCTTCAGAACACCAATGTCCTGGTATTGGCCCTTAAAGCGAATAATAGATGTTATGTTTTCTTTAACTATGCTAATAATAACATTTCCATTAATGCTATTAATCGCTTTTCTTATAAAGATAACTTCACCGGGGCCAATTTTGTATTTACAAAAAAGAAGCGGTCTTAACGGGAAAAGTTTTATAATATACAAATTCAGAACCATGCGAGTAAACGCAGAGAAAAGCGGCAAGCCCGTTTGGGCAAGAGAGCGCGACATGCGCATAACATCGGTAGGCAGACTTTTAAGGCGTTTCAGACTTGATGAGATCCCTCAATTTATAAATGTGCTTCGCAATGAAATGAGTATAATAGGCCCCAGGCCAGAGAGGCCTTATTTCACGTCTCGCTTACTAAAGAAAATACCTTTTTACGCGGAACGACTTCAGGTAAAACCGGGAATATCCGGGTGGGCTCAGGTTAATATAGCATACGCAGCCACTGAAGAAACTTCTGAACAAAAGCTTATATATGACTTATATTATATACAAAACATTTCTTTTGCTCTGGATTTTTTGATAGCATTGAAAACTATGCGTGTCGTATTACTTGGAATTGGGGCAAGATAGTTCTTTTATTATAATTTTTACAATTCTTTTGGATGTTTTTCCATCCCAATATTTTATTCGTATTTTTTTTCGTTTTTTTGGTAAATTTTTTAAAAGTTTAATAAGTTTAGAATAATTATTTTTTATAAGAACATTTGTTCCTTTTGTAATAGTTATGGGCCTTTCTGTGTTTTCTCTAAGAGTAAAGCAAGGTATCCCAAGGTAGGTTGTCTCCTCCTGCATTCCGCCTGAATCTGTAATAATAAATTTTGAATCCTGCATAAGACTTAAGAAGTCTATATAACTAAGAGGCATTGTTATATTTAAATTTTCATAAGAATTTATTTGCTTCCATAGTTTAAATTTTTTAAGCATCTTAACTGTGCGTGGATGTACGGGATAAATAATTTTATAAATTTTTTGTATGTTTCTTAGCAGATAAACGAGTTCCTTGAGTTTTGCTGGGTTATCGACGTTTGATGGTCTATGTAAAGTAACTATACCGTACATTTTTTTCTTCAGATTATACTTTTTATAAATATTTCGTTTTTTTGCTATTTTCAAATTATTTACTAAAGAATCTATCATTATATTCCCTACATAAAATATCTTTTCTTTCGCAATACCTTCTCTATTTAGATTGCTTAAACCTGAAGGTTCGGTGACAAATAAAAAATCGCTAATAGAGTCTGTCAGGAATCTGTTCGTTTCTTCAGGCATTGACCAATCAAAGCTACGAAGCCCTGCTTCAATATGAGCTGTTTTAATATTAAGGCTCTTTGCGGCTAACGCTCCTGCTAGAGTAGATGTAACATCTCCAACCACAACAACTAATTGTGGTTTGATTTTTTTTAGCACTTTTTTTATACCAAATAATATTTTATCCATCTGCTTTAT
The DNA here is from genome assembly GCA_964519195.1 of uncultured Planctomycetia bacterium. GTDB lineage: Bacteria > Omnitrophota > Gorgyraeia > JABMRN01 > RBG-13-46-9 > CAZFLU01. The sequence goes on from CAZFLU010000071.1 coordinate 4,094, forward strand.
AGGCTCTAGATGGTCTATGTTAAGGCAAATTTGTTTTTTTATATCAAAATCCTTAAAGAATGCAGTTGACATATAGCCAGTATAATGTTGGCCTGTATGTATTAAAGTGCTTGATATATGTTTATATTTTTTTAATCCTTTTAAAAAAGGTGCTATTTTTACGAAATTAGGTCGCGCTCCCACTATACTTACAATGTTAATTTTTTTCATTTTTATCTTCCCTCAGCTCCGGCCACCATCTAAGAAGTTCCGAATCTTTTATAATATTAAATATCTGGTTTTTTTGTTTAGCAGAAAGTTCATTTTTCCACTTATACATAGTTATTTTTGGATTTCTATTCAAACTAAAAAAACGTTTTGACTCGAAACGTGTGATAAAAGATCTTCTAGGGTTTGTTGTTTTTTGTATGTATGTTATCGTACTATTAGAAAATGGTATTTCTAGAAATTCAAATATGTTTTTCGCTGTTTGAATAGGATTTTTACATAGATCTTCGTATGTTATTATTTTAAAATTCGTTGTGTCTTTGTTTTCATCAATACATTTTTCATTTTCATATTTCCATAATAAGGCTGCTTTTTCGCAGCTTGTTAATGTGTCGGGTTTCTTTTTTGATATTTCATATGGAAGTTTAATTTTTGCGTGCATTTTCTTCAACAATTGTAGCTCCGAGACTACTTGTCCGTAAGGATTTCTTATTAAAAAAATCGTCTTAGGATAATGCATCTCTCTTCTCATCCATCCTAGTCTACAATTTGATTGAACTGTTTTAAAACCGATTAATAATATATTTTCAAAAAATTTTTTCCGTAGTGTCCCTATTTTATCTTTTATGCTTTTTACTGAAATTCTGTACTCCCTCATTTCTTCCAAGCTTTTTTTAAGATATACTCTTTGCCTTTCTAGATCAGCGTCTTTATTTATATAATAGGCTAGCTCATTTAAACTTGAATTTTTGCATTTAGAATTATCTGGTTCGTTAAAAATTAAAATTCCGCGCGCAGAAGATACTATATTACTCAGCCAAGTACTTCCTGAGCGTGGACTGCTTGCAATTATAAATATATCTTTTTGCATATTTAGTAGTTTTGGTCTATTATATTATCGATAATCTTTAGATTTTCATCCCAATTATGATATTTTTTAACATATTGCATAGCGTTAGAGGAAATTGTATTATTAAGCTGAGAGTTTTTCAGTAATTTTATTGTTTTTTCACAAAACTCTGACGACGTTGCGGCTATCATTGCTTCCTTCTCATCAGTAATACTAAAAGGTTTCAAAACTTCCGGAGTGCCAACGACGGGAACGCCAGCTGCCATTGATTCAAGCGCTTTATTCTGAATGCCTTGCGCGATACGAATTGGTAATACGCATACTTTTGCCATTTTTAAATAAATTTGTACATCTTCAACATATCCTGTAACAGTTATGCTATTGTCTCTTTTTAAATTTCTTATTTTTTTAGCGGGTTTCTGGCCTATAATATAGAACTTGATATCCGGTATGTCTTTTTTAATACTGGGGAATA
>CAZFLU010000072.1:0-5549 GCA_964519195.1 uncultured Planctomycetia bacterium
ATCGCCTTTTACGAACTTATAACGGGTGTTTTTTTCTATATCCTTGAGATTTTCGCGGTTGCCTGAATAGGTAAGCTTATCAAGGTTCGTTATCTCTGATCCGGAATGCTGCAAAAGATAGCGGATAAAATTTGAGCCTATGAATCCTGCCCCGCCGGTAACTAATAGCCTTTTATACATTTGTTTTAGTTTTAAGTTTTTTTGCTGTTAGCTCATTTGCGCGCAAGAGTGAATCGAAAGTTCCTGAATCAGTCCACCATCCGCTAAGAATATTATAGGTAAGTTCGCCTTTTTTGATATAAGCGTTGTTCACGTCCGTTATTTCAAGTTCGCCGCGTCCGGATGGCTTAAGTTTTTTTATGATATTGAATACGTCTTCATCATACATATAAACACCTGTAACCGCGTAATTGGATCTTGGTTTTTTTGGCTTTTCCCGTATGCGAACTATCCTTTTGGGGCCTTTTTTGCCTGAGGCGAATTCCACGACCCCAAACCGTTCCGGGTCATCCACTTTTTTTATCATGATCTTAGCGCCTTTCGGCTGTTTTTCAAAATCCCGGACAGCTTGTTTTATGCTTTTCTCAATTATATTATCTCCCAGAATAACGACTATTTTATCACCGTCAGCAAAATGTTGCGCAAGGCCAAGCGCCTGGGCAATCCCGCCTTCTCCTTCCTGGTAAGTATAATTTATATGCTTAAGACCAAAATCCTGCCCATTTCCCAGAAGCCTCAAAAATTCCCCGGCGTGATTGCCGCCGGTTACAATAAGTATGTCCTTAATTCCCGCGCCAACCAGTGTTTGTATGGGGTAATAGATCATGGGCTTATTATAAATAGGCAAAAGATGCTTGTTGGTTAATCTTGTCAACAATCCCAATCTCTTGCCTAAGCCTCCTGCCAAAATTATTCCCTTCATTTCTTAACATGCCTCCTAACTTTATAAAATTTATTAAATTTTCTATCCATTCGGTTAGATGGATTCGAATGTTGATAAAGCCAGTCTAATATTTTTACTACTTGCACATTTCCTCTATATCTTAAAGCAAAGTGATTTTTCCCTAAAACGTTCTCAGTCAACTTTGTTTTATTAAGATTGCAATAACATATTAAATAGTCTTGGATTCCTTCTAGCAACTGATAAGTACCTACTATTTGAAAACACAGAGAATTTCTATTTTTATCAAACATTATACTTCCGTCGCCATCATAAATACCTCTTATGAAACTTCTAATGATTTCTTCGTTATTTGTATCTTTTATAACGGGTAAAAAAAATTCATTGTGCGTTTTATTCTGACTAATTCCTATTCGTTCCAATTCTCCTACGGTCTTTATATCATTGATTTGTAAAAGACTATACTTGAATTCTTTGGTATGACCCTTATATTCTAACTTGGTTTCACCTTCATATACAGGCCCTGAGTATTTTAACATCTTTTTTACTTTAAAAATAACATCTTCATCTTCGCGTTTTAGATGTAGCCCAAAATAACCAGAAAGGTTATTTTTCCTTATAAAACCATCACTGACTAGCAATCCCAAAAGCCAAGCTATATCAGGTGTTAATTCTTGAAGGAAATTTCTGTGGTAAGTATATTTTCTTTTTACGAGATTGTAATATTTACTACGTGTTTTTATATTGAAATACCTTAAGCGACTGCTTATGACCCATTGCGAACAGCCGAACCTTTCAGCTATTTGGCTTTGATTATAGCGCCTATATTCGTACATCCTCTTAAGGATTGTTCGGTTTAGGTGTATTTTTTTCATGTTTTCTTCTAGGCAACAGGTTTCTCCTTGTCCCAGTCGTAATAAATATTGTCAACGCGGATCTCGTCAGGCGCCTTCTTGTCGTATTCACGGTCGATGCAGTTTATCACGACAGATTCACCTTTCAAACTTTTAAAAGCGTGCAGCACTTTTTTAGGTATTGTAATAAGGCAGAAATTCCCCTCCCCTATTTCAAACTCATTTATTTCCCCCTTTGTTCCGCTGCCATCGCGCGTATCAACAAGCACTATTTTCATTTTTCCGCTTATGCAGCACATGTTATCATTCTGACCATTGTGCATATGGAACTTATCTTTATCCTTAACAACGCCTTCCAGCGCTGTTGTCATGTATACCTGCTCCGGCTTGATGCCGGTTTCCGATACACGGAATATCTCCATCAGCCTTCCGCGGTTATCGGGTATTACTTTAAGATTTTTGACCTTTACGCCTTCTATCATTTTTTTCGCCTCCGCTCAATATGCCCTTCGGCCAATGCCTGTATAATCAAATCCTTCTTTTTTGATCTTTTTCGGGTCAAAAAAGTTACGGCCGTCCACGATCACGGGCTTATTCATGAGTTTTTTGACTTTTGAAAGCTTTATATCACGAAATTCGTTCCATTCGGTCATGAGAACAAGGCAATCCGCGCCTTTTACAGCGTCATAAACTGTTTCTGCATAACTTATGTTATTCCCTAATTCCGTTTTCGCTTTTTCCGAAGCGCACGGGTCGTACGCTTTGATCCGGCAACCGTTCTCAATGAGTTTTCTGATAAGGTTTATGGACGGGGAAAACCTGACGTCATCAGTGTTAGGTTTGAACGATAACCCCAGCACGGCGATGGTTTTGCCTGAAAAATTCCAAATGCACTTCTTTATCTTTTGCAATAACAGCTCTATCTGGTCATCATTGATCTTTTCTACTTCTTTAAGCATGTTAAATTCATATCCAAGGCTTTCCGCCATGTGCATAAATGACTTACGGTCCTTTGGAAAACAAAAACCTCCGAAACCCGCGCCTGCTTTAAGAAAATTCTTATTTATTCGTTTATCGAGCCCTATCCCTTCGGCTACTTCCTCAATATCAGCGCCTATCTTTTCGCATATATTCGCTACCGCGTTTATAAAGGATATCTTGGTGGCGAGAAAAGAATTGGAGGCGTGTTTAATGAGCTCGGCGCCTTTTATGTCCGTCATTATCAGGGGCGCATTGAAAGGCGTGTATAATTTTTTGAGCAATTTCCTGGCTTTTTCAGAATCCGCGCCTATAACTATCCTGTCGGGTTTTTTAAAATCTTTTATAGCCGACCCTTCTCTCAAGAACTCCGGGTTTGACGCAACATCGAAAGTCGGAACTTCTCCTTTTTTTGAACACGCGGAAAAAGCCAGGATAGTGCGCTTTACCCATTCTCCGGTTTCTACCGGGACAGTGCTTTTCTCAACAATGACCTTATAACCGTTCAGACTGGCCGCTATTTCACATGAAACATGCTCAATGTTGGTCAGGTCGGCTGATCCGTCCTTTTTCGGAGGCGTTCCGACGCAGATAAAGATAATTTCGGCATTCCTGACAGCCGGCTTTATATCATCGGTGAATTGCAAGGTTTTTCTTTTCACGCATTTTTTTACAATAGCGCTCAAGCCCGGCTCATAAATAGGTATTTTCCCTTTTCGCAGGCTATTTATTTTATCTTTATCCTTATCAACGCATATAACGTTATGGCCCATATCAGCAAAACAGGCGCCTGTAACAAGGCCAACATATCCTGTGCCAATTATTGCTAATTTCACTCTTTTCTCCTTAGCTTTTATGATATTAATAGTAAAATTAAGATATTATTATATCAATTGACATGCGGTTTGACAACGAAAAAGCCTCGCAAGCTGTCTCTAAACGCTGCCCCCGGGCCTGGGCCTTCGGTAAGTTGTCCTGAACAGGCCTATAGGTATTTCCGGGAATGCCTTAAGCCTGAATACGAGCCATGCGGAATAGTCATTATCCCTTACGTTGAGGGTAAATTCAGCCAGCCAGCAATGAAGGTCCTTAAAAATAGTGTATTCCTGCTCTTCCCACTTCTGGCTCGCGAAATCATATCTTTCATAGATCTTCACCTTCCAGTCATCATTTATATTGTAAAAAAGTTCTCCTGTAAGCTGACTGGTATTGCCCGAGTCCGTATGTTCATATCTATGCCCTACGCCGAGCGTAAGCTTCTCTCCCATATCCATATAAAAGTCTATGTTCGCCGAATTAATATCGTGCGTTTTGTGGTCGATAGTCATGTCGCCGTTGATAGACATCCAGCTATAAGGGTATATTTCAAGGTCAAGCCTGACGTCTCCGAACCTTCCGTCTCCTTTTGATTCAAGCGATTGCTTTTTAAGATTAAAAAGGTATTCCGTGCTTATAACAAAACGCGCCAGGTCAACAGCGGTCAATCCGTCGCCGTCGGACCTTTTTGTCTGCAGCTTATTCTCGAGAGAAAGAGAGAATCCGTTAAATTTCTCAATGTTGTCAACACCGTCGAACTGATAAAGATTATCGGGCGATATCGTAGGCTGGTGCCGGTGCAGAAAAGAAACTGTCGGCGTTATTATGTGCCGAAGTTTATTAATGTCAAGATCGAAAGCGTCGGTGTTAAAATCAAATATCCTGTAAAATTTCGTGCTCACGTCAAATCCCGTATCATATATGCTCCGGAGCTCTGGTTTATCCTCCCACTTAGTGCGGCTATAATATGTCTGGCGGGTCGAGATAAAAGGAGTGAGGTATAAAAACTTCAAAAGCCTGGCAGCGTATGACAGTTTGTAAAAATTATCTACCCTGATAGCGTTTTCCGACGGTAGATCAGTGTCATTATCGTATTTTTTTGAAAAATTCGTGGCCGCGTTATCGCTCGTAAAATAAAAATTGGTGTTCCACAGGCGCTGGTTGTTGACCTGAAGCTCTACTTCCGGCAGGCGTTCCACGACAGTAAAAAAGTCGTTAACCCTTGCCCTGGTTAAAACCCTGAAGGTGTAATTGGGTTTACTTGTTTCGATCAATAGATAGTTGTCGGGGTCCGGTTCTTCTTCAAATTCGCGATAGATCAGATCTTTTATTACGTTTCGGTCGCTCAATTTGTTGAATTCAAGGGTAGCCGTTGTGTCCTCCGGAAGCTCCAAAAAGTGCCTGTACTGAACTCTCCACCGGTCATCCACCGGGCCGCTTTTACTTATTGTAAGCGCGTCATTTTCGTGAGCGTAATAAACGCGAGCTATTCCTCTTCCGAGCTCTTTAGTCTTGTAGCTATAATCAAACCCTTCAGCCAGGCCCTTCTTTTCCCTGTAGTCCAAATGTAAAAAACCTTTCGCGTTATCATTAAACTGGTATCTCCATGCGCTTAAAAGGTAATACCCCCATTCGCTGGTCCTTCCCGGAACAAGAGTTACCTGGGGAAACTTTCCGCCTAATGGCTGCATGTATATAGGAAAATACATTATAGGAAAATCACCCACATAAAAGAAAACGTGCTTGGCGACTATTTTATTGTCAAGGTATACATGTATCTCTTTCGCGGCAATCCTGTAATGCGGGTGTTCCCTGTCGCATGTCGTAACGTATCCTCTTTCAACTGAAAAATCTTTTTCGCTTTTTATGTTTATTTCTTTCGCGCCCGCGTAAAAAGGCTCGGCCTTGAGATGAGTGTCAAGAGAATGCCCTGTTTTCGTTGTGAAATTATAGTTCATCCTCTCGCCTTCCATGGAAACCCCCGGCTGGGTTATCCTGAC
>CAZFLU010000073.1:0-5470 GCA_964519195.1 uncultured Planctomycetia bacterium
AACAATACTCGCGCGCACCCTGTTCCCTACTACTTCCTCGCCTTTCTTAAGAGAAGCTATGCGGCGAAGGTCTATTCTTAGCGAGGCGTAAAATTTAAGGGCCCGTCCGCCGGGCGTTGTTTCCGGGTTCCCCCACATAACGCCTATTTTCTCGCGTATCTGGTTTATGAATATTACGCATGTTTTTGACTTGCTTATTATGCTTGAGAGTTTTCTAAGCGCCTGGCTCATGAGCCGCGCCTGAAGCCCCATGAAAGACTGGCCCATCTCGCCTTCTATTTCAGCTTTAGGCGTTAGGGCGGCCACCGAGTCTATTACAATTACGTCTACCGCGTTACTTTTAACAAGCGTTTCGGTTATCTCAAGAGCCTGCTCGCCTGTGTCGGGTTGCGATATTAAAAGGCTGTCAAGGTCAACCCCTATCTTTTTAGCGTACCCCGCGTCAAACGCGTGTTCAGCGTCAATGAAAGCGGCCTGCCCGCCCGCTTTCTGCGCGTTCGCGATTATGTTGAGGGTAAGAGTTGTTTTCCCGCTCGATTCAGGGCCGAATACCTCAATCACTCTGCCGCGCGGTACGCCGCCCACGCCAATAGCGATGTCAACTGTAAGCGCGCCGGTTGATATTGCCGGAACATCTATCTTGAAATCCTGGCCCATTTTCATTATGGAGCCTTTCCCGAATTGTTTCTCTATGTGGCTTAAGGCAAGCTCGAGAGCCTTTGCCTTCCCTTGCTCGGTTTTCGGGGCTTCTTCCATCGGCTTCTTTTTGGTCTTTATCATGATCCCTCCTTGGTAAGCTATACTGGATATTAGCTGTTCTGGTATTCTAACTTATATAAACTAACTTTTTACATAATTATATATAAATAGAGTCTATATTATACCTATCCTTGCCCCTTCTTGTAAAGTATTTTTCACCTTTTTATATCTTTCATCAGATAACGATCGATACCGGCATGCCCTCGTTCAATAACAAAAATTCTATACGCATTTCCTGCCTGCACGGCAGGCAGGTATATTAGCATTTTAGAGGGGCGAGCAGAACTCGGCCCACATAGGTATATGTGGGCCTCGAACAACTGCTCGCCTTTTATAAACCTCTAAAATGCTAAAAAAATGCTGAATTTTCGAATATTTCACTCCGGACATGCCGCTATCGATCTTACGAAATACCATCTATTATGAAGATCTGATATTATTGAAAAATATAAAGCTGCGGCCGGCAGGTGTCCGGAACGACTGTCAAAAATTTCGAACTCAATCGCCCCGTTTAGATCGTGAGGAATTTTTGTCACAGCGAGCAAAATGGGCGCTATCATTTTGCGAGCGTCAAGTGGAGGATACCTGCCGGCCGCAGCTACTAGCGCTTGCATATACGTCTATGGTAACCTTTATCCATAGGCGTATATTGGGACTTGTAATATGTCGGGCATGATATATAATATCTACATGCGCGCGGAAATAATATCTATAGGAACAGAGTTGCTGCTGGGCCACATCATAAACACGAATACCGCGTACCTCTCTCAAAAAATGGCGGAAGCGGGCATTGATGTTTACCGGCATACCGCTGTAGGCGATAATCCGGAGCGGCTTGTATCCTGCATAAGGGAAGCATTGTCACGCTCGGACATGGTAGTGACAACAGGCGGGCTTGGCCCGACGGTTGACGATATAACACTTCACTCGATCGCGCGCGTTTTGGATAGCCCTCTTATATTTAAAAAAGCTTTAAAAAATTATATTCTCGGGTATTTTAAAAAACGGAAAATAAAAACTTTCCCCGAAGAGACATTAAGGCAAACTTATATACCTAAAGGCGCTGTTTGGTTCAAGAACGAGCATGGAACGGCTCCGGGGATCCTGGTAGAAAAAAATAAAAAAATATTGATCGCCCTTCCGGGCCCGCCCCGCGAAATGCGTCCTTTGATCAAAAATGCGATACTCCCCTGTCTTAAACGAAAGGGCCTTGTCGGTAATTATATCATTAAGACGAGGACGCTTAAGGTCGCCGGCCTTGTTGAAGTAGAAGTAAACAAAATAGTCAAGGACCTTCTTTCCATGGGCCCTCATACTACATTAGGTATTTATGTGCGGCTGGGAGAGGTAGACCTTCGAATAACAACAAAAGCGAAAAATAGAACAAGCGCTAATAAAAAAATATCGGAAGTTGAGCGCAAGATAAGAAAACGCCTTGGAAATTTCATCTACGGAGCGGATAATGAGACTCTTGAGTCTATCGTAGGAAAAAAACTAAGAAGCTCCCGGCAAACGCTTGCTACTTGCGAATCCTGCACGGGCGGCCTTATCGGAAACCGAATCACAAATGTAAGCGGAAGCTCTGATTATTTTAAACTGGGCGTAGTCGCGTATTCGAACAGCTCCAAAATAAAACTTCTGGGCCTTTCTCCTAAAACTATAAAAAAACATGGCGCGGTTTCAAAAGAAACTGCCCTTTTTACAGCAGGCGCTATAAGGAAGATAGCCAAAACTGATATCGGACTTTCTGTTACCGGCATAGCCGGACCGAGCGGCGGGACTAAACGAAAACCTGTTGGCCTTGTTTATATTGCCCTTATTAATAATAAAGTAAAAATGGTAAAAGAATGCCATTTTCAAGGCACGCGAGAGGACATAAAATCCATAACCGCGACTACCGCGCTGAATTTATTGCGGACTTTGTTTTGAAACTTATAACTTATTACTTATTACTTTCCCATGAGAACATTTATCGCCCTTGACCTGTCTGAAAACGTAAAGCGCGAACTTTCCCGCCTCCGGGTAAAACTTCAAGAAGTGAACGCTGATGTAAAATGGATAAACATACCTAACATTCATCTTACTTTAAAATTTCTGGGTGAGATCAACGATGAAAAGGTTGAAGAGATCAAAAAAGCCATCGACATGGTTTGCGCGTCAGCGAAAACTTTTAAAATAAGCCTTTTTAAACTTGGCGCGTTTCCTTCCGTAGATAGCCCGCGTGTAATATGGACCGGGATCGATAAAGGCTGTAATGAACTGGAAAACTTGGCGTTAACTCTCGAAGACATTTTAGAAAAAACCGGTATTCCAAAAGAAGACAGGCAATTTCAGGCTCATCTCACGCTTGGCCGCGCCCGCTCATCCAAAAATAGAGATGCTCTAAAAGATAAGCTAAAAAAACTGGAAGTAAAACCGGAGGCCTGCGTTATTGACAGGATGGTTCTTTATAGATCGCAGCTAACGCCAAAGGGCCCTATATATACAGTTCTTTACGAAGCTGCCTTTAAGGCTGCGTAGCGAGAAGGCGGGTATCGGGTATCTCTATCCTGCCCGGTTTTTCCGACGACAAGATGGTCCTGATGCCGGGGGTTATCTGAAATCCTAATGCTAAATTATCCAGTCTGCCTTCATATAACACGTCGCATTCCGGCAGAAAATGTTTTTCACTTATATTAAATATCCTTATTATAAGGTCCTCTCCGTTCACCCCAAAGGGGTAATACCTTGTAAATCCACGTCTATTAAGATCTATCTTATTTATGTCAAAAATTATATCAAGCGAGCTTCGAAGCGAAGCTAACTCATCGGATATCTTCTCCTGTATCTCTTCTTTGGACATGCGTTTTTTAGCGTCCATCTGATACACCGAAAGCGCCAGAGTAATAACATTAAAGGTTTTTAGAAAACTTATATTTTGCTGAGGTTCTGTTGGACTAACTTTATTTATCGGGATTATAGTGGTGGTTTCGGCTCTCAAAGTTGCGCAAAATAGCGTTGAAACCAAAGCGAAGCCTGCTAAAATTATGAGCAGTTTGCCTTGCTTCATGACTCCTTTGCTTAAATTTAAGTATGCCCCAAAAGTTAGCTTTTGTCAAGGCGGGGCAAAAATTTTTGTTTGATTATTAATCAAATTTACATTGACATTAAAAATATACACAGTATACTTGTTTTAGAGGGGCATATGAAAATAGGAAAAAAATTAAAAGAAATACGCAAATCAAAAAAGATGACTCTGAAGGAGCTTTCGGATAAAAGCGGTGTCCAAATAGCAACGTTGAGCCGCATGGAAAATGCTATTATGACCGGCACACTTGAATCGCATACAGCAATCTGTAATGCCTTGGGAGTTTCGCTTGCTGAATTTTACGGAGAAGTCGAAGCTTCGGAAAAAAATATTTCCGTCGAAAAACGTAGCGATAAGTCGGTATCCGCTGTTCACACCACTAAATCTGTCACAAAGGAATTACTTGTTTCTGAACTTGGAAAAAAGAAAATGTCGCCTATCTTAGTGCGTCTACATAAAAGCGCGCATACTGCTACTGAAAAAGATGCGATTGGATCGGAAAAATTTATTTATGTCCTAGAAGGAAAACTTGATGCCGAAGTAGGTAGTGAGAAATATGCTCTATCGGCCGGCGATACGCTTTATTTTGATGCCTCGCTTCCCCACATTTTTAGATCAGCAAATCATTCTGGAGCAGCTTTTATATCTGTTTTAAACGATTGCGGTATTAAATAATACTATTTGCCGCTTTTCCCAATCAGAATTTTCCCTTTTTCATAAGCAAGAAGGAACGCGCTTACGACAATTGGGTCAAATTGTTTGCCCGCGCAGTCGCGTATTTCCTGAATAGCTACTTCTGCCATTTTCTGCTGTCTATACGGCCGGTTACTTGTCATCGCGTCAAACGTATCGCATACTGCTATTATTCGTGCGATTAACGGTATATCGCTTCCTTTAAGGCCTTCGGGGTATCCTTTCCCGTCATAGCGCTCCTGGTGATACTTTATCTCTTTTACAACATCGCCAAGCTCTCTGATAGGAGTTAATATCGCGGCCCCTATAACAGGGTGCTCCTTGATCTTGTCGAATTCTCTTTTTGTAAGCTTTGTCTTTTTATTTAAAACAGCGTCCGCTATTCCTATCTTGCCAACGTCGTGCAAAAGGGCCGATATATGAAGCGTTTCCCTGAAATTTTTATAGGCTCGCGCTTCGGGTATCGCTTCAAGTTCATCCGCCAACGAAAGGCAGTAACGCGTTACTCTTTCGGTATGGCCGTGAGTGTAAGCGTCCCGCGCGTCAATAGCTGTCGCAAGCGCGACAGCCGTATGCATGAACACTCGATGCTCTCTCATGTATAAGTCTTTTATTTCATCGATCCTCTCCTGAAGGTTTTCAATGAGCTGCGCGTTAGATATTGCCATGGCAGCGTCATTCGCGAGGGTCATGAAAAAACCTATCTCCTGCCTTGTGAATTTCTCCCTGGATACTTTATCGCCCAGCACAAGAACGCCTATAAGATCTTTTTTATAATATAACGGCAGGGTGACGTTCGCTCTCAAAAGGTCCATTTGGCGCATGGCAAGCTCTACAAGTTCCGCCAGGTCTCTGCGCTTTTCAAGAGCCTCTTTATTCTTTAATAGCGCCTCAAGCTCTGAATATACAAGAACACCGTTTTCAGAAATGATATAATTTCTTCTTTCGTTG
>CAZFLU010000074.1:0-5417 GCA_964519195.1 uncultured Planctomycetia bacterium
ACGCTTGTATCATAAATATTTTTCGGGATCTCTATCCAGCCTGTGAATATGTTCGATATTCCCCTCCAAGCTTTTTTACCCGCGGTCTGCGCGAAACATGTGGTCGTCAAACCAAGAAGGAGTATCAGCACCATGCAGAGTATAATTGTTTTTTTCATTTTTCAGCCACCCCCATTTTGATCAATCTTAATTTTAATTATTGTTGAGTATAACACAATAAATTTTCTTTGTCAACCCGGCAGAATAGGCCTAAACGACCTTGTCCATATTGTCAGAGACGATCTTTATGATGCGCTCACGATCCTCTTCGGATATATCCACGAATTCTACCCCGGTGTCGTAAAATATTTTCCCTTTCGCTTTGGGGTCACGTTTTTTAATGACCCAGACCACGGTGCCGCTGCATTTTATGTTTTGCGGCATGCCGCTCTCAAGGTCTATTTCCAGGTTGACGCCTTGAAAGAGCCCAAGGTCTTCTTCAAGTATGACGCATATGCCGCCCTCTCCTATGTTTTCAGTATTCGTAGAAAGCGATTTCGAAGAATCCATCGTCTTTATCTGGATTATGCACTTATAGTGAACCCGGGGAAACTTACGGCGGTTAATTCCGTTCCACATACCCTCTCCTTTTTTATTAATTAAGAGTATATACAATACACATTTAAATTGCAAGGGTTTTCTAATCCGGAAGCATAAATTTACTTTACATTGAAAATCAATAGTTTTATAATAAAAGGGTCTATGTACCTTGAATATTATAACCTCAACGAAAATCCTTTTAACGTGACAAGCGACCCCGCTTTTCTTTATTTCAGCAGGGCGCACAAAGAGGCGCTTTCTCACCTGATATTCGGCATACATGAACGAAAGGGCTTTATAGAACTTACCGGCGAAGTCGGCGCCGGGAAGACAACGCTTTGCAGGGCACTCCTTAATGAGCTCGGGAACGAAGTAAAAAGCGCTTTTATACTCAACTCGAACCTTTCGGAGTCACAGCTTCTCGAATCCATCATTGATGATTTTGGCATACACCCCGCGCGCAGGAATAAATTTTCCATGATCAAGGCCCTTAACGCTTTTTTGATCGATGAATTGAGGGTTGGCTCGAACGCCATACTTATACTTGATGAAGCCCAGAATCTTAAAAATTCAGCGCTTGAGGGCGTGAGGCTTCTGTCGAACCTGGAGACAGAGAAGAAAAAACTTTTTCAGATAATTCTAGTGGGGCAGCCGGAGCTAAGAAAAAAACTGGCGTCTGATTCGCTTCTTCAGCTCCGTCAGAGGATAGGCGTGAGATTTCACATAAGCCCGCTGGCCCATGATGAAGTTTCGAGCTACATATATCATAGGCTAAAGGTAGCGGGTTCGGAAGGCTATGTTCAATTTACGGATGAGGCGCTTGAAAAAATATATCGTTATTCTTTCGGGATCCCGCGTCTTATAAATCTCGTGTGCGACAAGTCGCTTCTATCCGGCTTCGTGTCAGAGACAAAGCTTATAGACGGTGGTATCGTAGAAAAGAGCATATCCGAGATAGAGGGAAAACCCGTAACGGTTACGACATGAGCATAATAACAGAAGCCTTGAAAAAAGTTGAATCCGGAAAGCGCCCCGTGCGGGTGAAACCGCCGCATTTAGCGCTTAGGTCTCCCGGGGAAAAAATGTTCCATGGCCGCCGGCAGGTATATGTTCTTATATCTCTGGGTTTTCTTGTGATAGCGGGGATAGGCTTCTATGCTACAAAAGATACTTCTCGTAAAGTCGGGACAAAGGCCTTGACCGAACAGCCCGCAGCAAAGATCGATCCGGTCAAAGTCACGTCTCCTGTGTCAGAAGTTCCGGCGATATCCGCTTCTCTGTACCCGGAAGTACGGGAACCTTTAAAACTTAGCGGAATAATGTTAACGAAGGATCGGCCCCTCGCGGTCATAAATGGTAGCGTCCGGACAGAAGGTGAAACCGTGAATGGGCTCCGAATAGTTGAGATACGCGAAAAATACGTGAAGCTTCTATCAGACGCGGAAAAAGAAACGATCCTCAGGATAAGCCGCTGATCTTTTCTTTTATTTTCTCAGGTATACGCACCGGCCTGCCAGACCTATCAGTAAAAACATGTATCGTTTCGGCGGTCGCGACCAGCTTTGAATTTTTTGTAAGTCTATACTTAAAAACAAAGCTTGTATTTTTAAGGCCTTCCACCCGTGTTTCTATATAAACCTTATCTTCATAGGTAACAGGGCTTTTGTAGCAGCATTTTGCTTCTACCACCATCAGGCGGAGCCCTTCTTTTTCCTCAAGCTTTTCATACCTGATGCCAAGGCTGCGGAAATATTCTGTTCTCGCGACTTCGAGCCAGGTAAAATAATTTCCGTAATAAACAACGCCCATCCTGTCGGTTTCCGCGTAACGGACGATTATTTCCGATGTGTGTTCTTGCATTGTTATAATTTCAACATGAGCTGGTGCACGTGGAATCCGCTTATTTCAAGATCATCCTTTTCCTTGAATCCCATTTTCCTGCACAGGCCCATGGCGCTTTTCATGCGGTCAGTCGCCCTAAAGGCGATCTCCTTATAATTCTGGGACCTTGCAAAAGCAAGGGCCGTTTCAATAAGCCTTGTTCCAATGCCCTTGCGCCTATTATTTGAATCGACAAAAAGGCGCCTGAGAAGCGCGGATGTTCCGGAATCATTTTTCACTCCGGCGCACCCTATGATCCGCGCGCCATCTGTTGCCACAAAAAAAGCGCTGCCACTGCCTTTATAGGTGCCGCTTATATCATTTATGTCAGAATCCTGATACAATGACGTGTCAAAAGGGTATTCCTGCTTAAGCACGGACAGGATAAGATCTTTTACGCCCTTGCTGTCTTCCGGAGCATACGGCCTGATCTCTGCCATGACTGCCTCCTATCTTCCTAAATTATAAGTTATCAGTGATCGCTTTTTTTATAATGGCGGCCGGTATGTTCCGTACCACTTTTACGTTCCCGATGCGCGTTGGTAGTACGAATTTATTTACGCCGCCAACGAATTTCTTGTCATATCGCATGGCGCTTAAAACAGAGGACGTCTTCATGGCCCTGTTTTTACTGATGCCGCATACTTTTTTTATCAATTTTTTTACGCGCTTGAAATCATTATCGGAAAGCATTTTCATGCGAAGAGCTACATCAGAGGCAATGATCATTCCTCTCGCCACTGCTTCGCCGTGAGGCATGGAAAGCGAGAACTTTAGCGATGCTTCAATAGCGTGACCCACGGTATGCCCAAAATTAAGTATAGCCCTCTTGTCTTTTTCGTCAAATTCGTCTTTTTCGACAACGCGAGCCTTTATGCCGCAACATTTCGCGATCGCGTATTCAGTGATATCGGGCTCGAGCCGAATAAGCTTTTTATGATTTTTTTCGATGAAATAAAAAAAAGCGCTGTCCTTTATTATGCCGTACTTTATGATCTCGGCAAGGGCGTTACGGAACTCTTTTTTCGGAAGGCTTTTCAGGAAATCAGTGTCACAGAGCACCAATTTCGGCTGGTAAAAATTACCGATTATATTTTTGGCGCGCGGTATATCTATGGCGACCTTTCCTCCTATTGCCGAATCCACCTGCCCCAAAAGTGTGGTAGGGACCTGGACATAAGGCACGCCCCTGCGAAATGTGCTGGCGACAAACCCGGAAAGGTCTCCCACCACACCACCGCCCAGAGCGATCACAAGAGGCGTTGATCTTTTGGAGAAATCAGTAAGAAGGCCTACGGTTTTTTCGTAAACCCTGAACGATTTAGCTGTTTCAGAATCAGGGACTTCGCAAAAAAACACTTTTTCCGATAATCCGGAAATAGCGCTCGTAAGATCTTTATGAAAAAGGGAACGTATTTTTCGGTTGGTGACCACAAAAATCGGAGAATTTTTCGCAATAACGCCTGACAAAGATGAAAGGCGGTTTACGGCTCCTTTGCCTACGTAAATATTGTAGCTTCTTTTTTTAAGGCCTACTTTTATAGTTTTCATCCGGTTTTTATCTTCAGCCTTTTTTTAAGGGCGCCGAGCTCGCGCCGTATTTCACGGGGCAGGCTTTTCCCGAACTTTTTTAAAAATACTTCCTGGCCCTCGAGCTCTTCCTTCCACGCGGCTCTATCGATATGAAAAAGTTTTTTCCAGGTATCTTTTGAGATCCGGAGGCCGTCTTTTTCTATATCTTCAAATTTCGGCATGTATCCGATGGGGGTTTTTACGGCTCCTACCTTACCGGCCGCGCGGTCAAGTATCCATGTGAGTATCCGGAGGTTGTCGCTGAACCCGGGCCAGATAAAGTTGCCGTCCTCGTCTTTCCTGAAC
The DNA here is from genome assembly GCA_964519195.1 of uncultured Planctomycetia bacterium. Classification (GTDB taxonomy): domain Bacteria; phylum Omnitrophota; class Gorgyraeia; order JABMRN01; family RBG-13-46-9; genus CAZFLU01. The sequence continues at coordinate 4,339 of CAZFLU010000074.1, forward strand.
CAGTTAACAAAAAATATTCTGGGAGGCACCGACATCTTTTTTCCCATCTTGAGCCAATGTTTGAAGTAATCAGACATGTGGTATCCGCAAAAAGGGAGCATTGCCATCGGGTCGCGCCGCACTTCTCCCTGTTTACCGTACTGCGCCGCGGTGCGCTCCGACGCCATGGTGGCGCCCAGGTAGACCCCGTGCTGCCAGCTGAAAGATTCGTAAACTAAAGGCGCGACCGATGCCCTTCGGCCTCCGAGTATTATAGCGGATACAGGGACCCCGTGGTGATGCTCGGCCCTGAAGGAAGCTGAGGGGCATTGCGCGAACGGCGCGGTGAACCTGCTGTTTGGGTGAGCGCCATTTATGGGATTTCCTTCCGGATCGGTCATGCCGGGCTTCCATTTACGGCCCAGCCAGTCAATGCCTGACTTGGGAGCAGGGCCGTCTCCATCTTCCCACCAGACTGTTTTGTCAGGCTTTAAAAGGACATTCGTATATATTGTATTTTTCTGTATTGTCTTCATCGCGTTAGGGTTGGTCTTCCGGTTTGTTCCAGGCAGTACGCCAAAAAAACCTTTTTCCGGATTTACGGCCCAGAGCTTACCGTCGCTGTCTACTCTCATCCACGCGATGTCGTCCCCAACGGTCCAGACTTTATAGCCTTTTCTCTCAAGTGACCTTGGCGGCACCAGCATGGCAAGGTTTGTTTTTCCGCAAGCGCTCGGAAAAGCTCCCGATATATAATCAATGCGTCCGTCAGGCTTTTCTATTCCCACGATAAGCATGTGCTCAGCCATCCAGCCTTCTTTTTTTCCTAGAAAGCTCGCGATGCGCAGCGAAAGGCATTTTTTTCCTAGAAGCACGTTCCCGCCGTAACCTGATGAAACGCTCCATATGGTGTTATCTTCCGGAAAGTGCAGGATAAGACGTTTTTTAATATCAAGATCGGCTTTTCCGTGAAGGCACTTGGTGAAGCCGCCTTTTTTACCAAGCGCTTTTAAAACCTTTCCGCCCACGCGCGTCATTATCATCATATTAAGAACAACGTAGATGCTGTCGGTAAGCTCAACTCCGATCTTGCTGAACGG
>CAZFLU010000075.1:0-5296 GCA_964519195.1 uncultured Planctomycetia bacterium
CTACTATACCGGGCTTATCCTGGTTGTAAATAACTATCATGTTGCCCTCCGGAACCGCGTCAACATAGAACTGATTCACTTTAACGAGTCGCGGGTCGATTTTCGTAAAAAGCGTGGCCATGATAAAGTTTTTCATCTCCGATGACTCTACCTCCACCATTATAAGGTTAGCGAAGTCTTCGATCTCCTCTGTTCTCTCCTCAAATATCTTTATGCCGCGCTCCCTTGCTATGACAAGGGCATTAATATAATTCACGTTTTCCTCAAGCACCGGCTCGAGCATGCCTTTTACGATAGAGCGCGTCATGTGATTAACGCCGTATTTTACTATGTCCCCTACATATTTTATTTTTACTTTTTTAATGCTGCCTTCTATAAGCTGCGCTTGCATCTTTCCTATTTTTTCGGATAGATCAAGATACGGCTCCAATACTTTTAAAAGCTCGGGTTCGATTGACGGGGCGTTTACAGCGTTCCTTACTCCTTTGTTCAAAAGTGCGTCCGCCACGCTTTTGGCAACGTCTATGGCAACATTGACCTGGGCTTCTTCCGTAGAAGCTCCGAGATGCGGCGTGGCTATTACCTTGTCCATTTCCAGTAAAGCTGATTTTCCGGGCGGCTCTTTTTCATATACGTCAAGCGCGGCTCCGGCGACAATGCCTTGCTCTATCGCTTTTCGGAGAGCTTTTTCGTCAACAATTCCGCCTCTGGCGCAATTTACTATTCTGACACCTTTTTTCATCATATTAAAAGCTTTTTCGCCGATTATATGGCGCGTATCGTTCGTAAGAGGGGTGTGAACCGTTATGAAATCCGCATTTTTAAAAAGTGCCGTAATATCCACTGACTCTATTCCGAGAGCTTTGGCTCTTTCAGGAAGCAAAAAAGGATCATAGGCTATGATCTTCATTTTAAAACTAAGCGCCCGCCTTGCGACCTCCGCGCCTATTCTGCCCAGCCCTATTATGCCCAGAGTTTTTCCGTAAAGCTCAACGCCCATGAATTTTTTTCTGTTCCACTCGCCTTTTTTCATGGATATGTCAGCCTGGGACACGTTCCGCGCCAAAGCCATAAGAAGTGAAAAAGCGTGCTCCGCGGTAGAGGTAGTATTACCGCCCGGGGCGTTCATAACGACTATCCCTCTTTTTGAGGCTTCTTCCACGTCCACGTTATCAAGGCCGACGCCCGCTCTTCCAACGAGTTTAAGCTTCGCGGCGTTTTTTATGATATCCTTTGTAACTTTGGTCTGGCTTCTTACTATAAGAGCGTCGTAATTTAAGATAATTTTTTTAAGCTCTTCGGGAGAAAGTTTTGTTTTTACGTCTACCTTGAATTCTTTGTGACTATTTAAAATATCTATGCCTTCTTGCGCAAGCGGATCGCTTATTAAAATATTTATTGCCATTTCCTCACCCCTACTGTCCCTTTCTATCCCCTAAACCCCTACTAAACCCTACTTATTATACCCCAAATCCTTTAACGCTTCCTTTAATTTCTCCAGCGCAAACTCTATGTCCTTTCTCCCTATGCCGCCCATGTGCGCGAGCCTGAATATCTTTCCTTTAAGGTGCCCCTGTCCGCCGGCAAAAGTAACGTCTTTAGCTTTAAGCGCCTTTATGAGCTGGCCTCCATCAACTCTGTCAGGAACATTGACCGCGGTTACGGCGTCGGAAGGGAATTTGGAAAAGATCTCCAGTTTCATTTTCCTGATCTCGCTTCGCACGAACTCGGCATCGCTTTTGTGCCTATTAATAAAATTATCAACGCCTTCTTTAAGTATCATGTCCATGGCCTTTCCGAGCCCTATGGCAAGCGTTATCCCGGGAGTAAAAGGACTATCCCCTTTCTCAACTACTTTATTATATTTATTGAAATCGAAATAAAATTTCGGAAGCGTTGAGCTCTTTATGGCTCTCCATGCCTTATCACTTATCCCGCAGAATGAAAGGCCCGGAGGTATCATGAAGCCTTTCTGCGATCCGCCTATCACTATGTCCACGCCCCACGCGTCCATTTCAAGATCATCAGCCCCGAGTCCGCTTATGGCGTCAACTACAAGCACTGCGTCGCTTTTCGCCGTAACTTCTCCTATGGACCTTACGTCATAAACAGTCGCGGTAGACGTTTCACACAGCTGCATGAATACTGCCCTGGCGCCGGGGTTCTCTTTAAGAGCCTTCTCTATTTGGTCCGGCTCCGGCCTGTTTCCCCATTCCACGTCTACAGCCACGGACTTTACTCCATAAGAAGCGCATATTTCCCCGAATCTTTCTCCGAATTTTCCGCCGTTAACGAAAATAGCGGTATCGCCTTTTGACAGAGTATTGACCACGCCTGCTTCCATGGCTCCCGTGCCGCTGGAGGCGAACGTAAGGACATTGTTATTTGTTTTAAATATCTTTTTAAGGTCGGCGTTCACCTTCGTGATCATTTCTCTATACTGCGGCGTGCGGTGATGTATGATGGGCTCTGCCATTGCCTTCAGGATCTCTTCCGGTATCGGCGTGGGCCCCGGAGTCATCAGATAATGCTTTTTCATTTATAACCTCCGTAAAACACCGTTCTATTTTTGGCTCTTGATCGAAGTCACTACTTCGTCAACTAATCCGTATTCTTTTGCTTCCCGGGCGTCCATGAAATAATCGCGGTCGCTGTCTTTTTTGATCTTTTCTATAGGCTGGCCCGTGTGTTTCGCCAGAATTTCTTCTAACTTTTCGCGAAGCCTTAGTATTTCCTTTGCCTGTATGCTTATGTCTGAAGCGGCGCCCTGCGCTCCGCCCCACGGCTGATGTATCATAATGCGCGCGTGCGGGAGAGCGAATCTTTTTCCTTTTGTACCGGCGGCTAAAAGAAGCGCGCCCATGCTTGTAGCCTGGCCCACGCAATAGGTTGAAACCTTGGGTTTTACGAACTGCATGGTGTCGTATATGGCGAGGCCGCTCGTCACGTGCCCGCCCGGGGTGTTAATGTAAATGTTTATATCTTTGTCAGGGTCTTCCATTTGAAGAAAAAGAAGCTGCGCTATTATTATGTTCGAGATATTATCGTCAATGGGAGTTCCTATAAAAACTATACGGTCCTTTAGCAGTCTTGAATAAATATCGTATGCGCGTTCGGTCCTTCCGGTCTGTTCAATAACCATCGGTACTAATATGCTCATGGCGTACCTCCAATTGTTTAGGGGTTAGGAGGGTCTAGTAGGGGTGAGTAAGGGATAGCAGGGGATTTGAAATTCACTCTTATCACCCTTACTATCCCGTACTAACCCCTACTACACCATACTATCCCTTACTTTCAGTAACATTCGCCCGGGCAAGAAGAAGATCGATCGTTTTCTCCTCTTTTAATTCCTCTTCTAGCCCGCCGATCAGATTTTCATTTTCGTAATACTTTCTCACTTCCGTTTCGGGCTGATTATAATAGGAAGCCAGGGCGCGGAACTTTTCATCGATATCGCTTTTTGTAACCTCTATTTTTTCACTTGAGGCGATCTCATCAAGTATGAAATAAAGCTGCACTTTGCTTTTGGCGTCTTCAAGCAGTTTCGCTCCAAGCTCCAGCACTTTCTTCTCCGCTTCTTCTTTGTTAATGCCTTTTTTTAGAAGCTCTGCTTCGAGCCTTTTTTCAAAAACTGTTTTTTGCCGCTCTACAAGCGTTCCCGGAACAGTGAATTTATTGTCCTTGAGCAGTTTTTCCAGGATCTGGTTCTTCATGTTTATTTTAAGATTCTCTTCCTTTTTCTTGAGTATTTCCTCTTCGATGTTCTTTTTAAGTTCATCAACCGTATTGAACTTAAGGTTCTTCGCGAATTCATCATCGATCTTTGCGGGTTTTTTTTCTTTTATGTCATTTACCGTAATTTTGAATTTTGCCTGCTTTCCAGCGTATTTTTTATCAGGATAATTATCCGGAAGCTTTTTTTCTATCTCTTTCGTATCACCTTTTTTAAGGCCCACTAATTCTTCGCCAAGGCCCAGCATTGAAGCATCTTTATTTACTTCGATCCACATGTTGTTTTGTTTTCTGCTTATCGGCTTCCCGTCCCAGAAAGCCTCTACGTCTGATACCGCGTAATCGCCTTTTTGCGCGGCCCTGTCTACGCTGTTATATTCGGCATACATGCTGCTTATTCTTTGTAGCGCTTCCTCTATTTCTTCTTTTGAGAACGATATTCTGTCCTTGTTTACTTTTATGTCTTTATAACTTTTTAATTTAAAACTCGGTTTTGAGTCAACGTGAGCATCAAAAGTAAGCGGCTTACCTTTTTCAAACTTTATATTTGAAACTCTCGGTAGGCTCACCGGTATAACCTTGTGTTCTCCAAGCGCTTTTTGATAACTCTCTGGTATAAGTTTTTTAAGAACTTCTTCTCTCGCGGCGTCCCCATGGTGTTTTTCCAAAAGGTCGCGAGGGGCTGCTCCCGGACGGAAGCCTGGTATTTTAGCTACCTTTTTAATTTCGTTGTAAGTTTCATCTATCGCTTTATCAATGACTTCTTTTGGAATTTCTATCTGAAACAGCTTTCCGCAGTCTTCCAGGTTCTTGCATCGTGATTTCATCATTTAATCCTTTTACTTAACATAGTTCTATATCAAAATTATAAGAAGTGATAGTATATCACATAGTAAATTTTTCGCCAAGATATATCTCTCTGGCTTTCGGGTTGGTTATTAGCTCGTCTTTCGTGCCTGATATAAGTATTTTCCCGCCGCACATAATGTAGGAACGGTCGGTTATTGTAAGCGTTTCTCTTACGTTGTGATCCGTTAAAAGAATGCCGAGATTCTTGTCGCGGAGCTCTTTTATAACCTCCTGACAATCGTATACGGCTATCGGATCTATGCCGCTGAAAGGCTCGTCAAGCAGTATGAACATCGGGTTTGTCACAAGCGCGCGTGTTATCTCGAGCCTGCGCCTTTCGCCTCCTGAAAGCGTATATGCCCTGCTTTTTCTAAGGTGCGATATCTTTAGTTCCTCCAGAAGTTCGTCTAGCCGGCGCTTTCTTTCTTTTCTTGAAAAATCAAGCGTTTCCAGAATAGCAAGTATGTTCTCTTCTACTGTTAATTTCCTGAAAATGGACGGCTCCTGCGAAAGATAGCCTATTCCGCTTCTTGCTCTGTGATGCATTGAAACGCCGGTTATGTTTTTCTTGTCAAAAATTATCTTACCCTTATCAGGAGAGATTATGCCCGTAACCATGTAAAAAGTGGTAGTTTTACCGGCCCCGTTAGGCCCGAGAAGCCCTACAACTTCTCCCCGCTTCACGTTTATATCGACACCATCCACGACCCGTCTG
>CAZFLU010000076.1:0-5255 GCA_964519195.1 uncultured Planctomycetia bacterium
ATATGTCCCCTGCTTTTAGCTGGGAAAGGGCCGGCGCGCTTCCTATATAGACAATAGCGAATGAGGCCAGGCAGAATACCGCCACTATGATAAAAGAATAAAAATAGGCGTTTTTATGTATCCTGTTCAGGAATTTATTTTTTAACTCTTGCATACGCTTTTATGATCTCCTGCACGAGTTCGTGCCGCACCACGTCTTCGCCTTTTAAATAAACGAATTCTATGCCTTTTATGTTTTTTAGAACGCTTTCCGCCTCAATAAGCCCCGAGTCCTTGCCTTTAGGCAGGTCGCTCTGGGTTATGTCCCCTGTAATTACTGTTTTTGAATCAAAGCCAAGCCTTGTCAAGAACATTTTCATCTGTTCCGGGGTCGAATTCTGGGCTTCGTCAAGTATTATAAAAGAATCATTGAGCGTCCTCCCTCTCATGTAGGCAAGAGGGACTATCTCGATTATTCCCCGCTGCACGTAATCGTGTATCATGCCGCTTTCCATCATGTCATACAACGCGTCGTACATGGGCCTGAGATACGGGCTTACTTTAGCGTATAGATCTCCCGGCAAATAACCGAGCTTTTCTCCCGCTTCGACAGCGGGCCGCGCCAGTATGATCCTGCTTACTATTTTTTTCTTGAGCGCGTTAACGGCCATTGCCATGGCAAGATACGTTTTTCCTGTACCGGCAGGGCCTATGCAGAACGCTATGTCAAATGACCGTATGGCTTCCACGTACTTTTTCTGGCCCTCGCTTTTGGGCATTATGTAAAGCCGTTTGGATGATACTTCTATCCTCTCCAGATGCATGTCGTGGAGGCGCAGCTTTTTATTCTCTTTTACTGATCTTATGGCATAAATGAGGTCGTGTTTTTTGATATACACGCCTTCTCGTATCGCGATAAGAAGTTCTTCTATGACCGTGGATGCCTTATCGATATCGGAGCTTTCGCCGGCAAGGCGAAGTATTCCCGCTTTAAGAACAGAGCTTATTGAGAACGCCTGTTCTATGGCCTTCATGTTCTCATCATGTTTCCCAAGAAGGCTGCGAGCTTCCGTATCATTAATTATTCTAATATCCTTTTCCATTATTTTTTTTATCTTAAAGCTTACAGCTTATAGCTTATTTAACCCATTCATCCTCATCAACGTCAACTTTTCCATCAGGTTTCGGTTTGGGTTCAAAATTCGTTCTTTCCTGAACTTCGTACTCTTCTTCAATAACCACTATGTCCTCTTCGTAAACCATTGCCTCATCCGAAGAAGCCGGAGCTTTTTCCCCAGGGAGTATCGGTATTTCTATGTCGAGCCCGAATAGCGTTCGTTTTGGGACTTCTCTCTCAGCGGGCGCCGGCGGAGGCGTTCCCATCAAGTAACCCCTGTTCCCTTCTGCCTTCTGGTCAACTCTGTCTTTTTGAAAGGTATAAGTTCGAACATTGGAACACCCTGCCATGAAAATGCTGGCCGCTATCAATAAAACTATCAATATCCGCATGATTTCCCCCCTCTTTCTTTTAAGATATAGTAAGGTTTAGTAAGGGTGAGTATGGTTTAGGAAGGGGAATGCTGTGCATTTACCCTTACTATCCCTTACTATTCCCTCCTATCCCTTACTACCCCCTATTTTTTTAATATTCAATTCTTTTAACTGCCCTTCATCCACATCTGAAGGGGCCTCTGTCATGAGACAAAGCCCTTTTTGGGTCTTTGGAAAAGCTATAACGTCCCTTATGCTCTGACTTCCTGTGAATAGAGTCGTAAATCTATCCAAACCGAACGCTATTCCTCCGTGAGGCGGAGCGCCATATTTAAAAGCTTCGAGCAGGAACCCAAAGCGTTTGTTCGCTTCCTCCGGATCAAGCCCTATTATCTTGAATATTTTTTCCTGCGTTTCTCTACTGTGTATTCTTACACTTCCAGAAGCTATCTCCGAACCGTTTATTACAAGGTCATAAGACCTTGCCCTTATTTTGCCGAGATCGTCCGTATCAAGAAGGCCGGCATCTTCTTCCGCGCATGCTGTAAAGGGATGATGCTCCGAATCCCATTTTTGCTCCTGCTCATTGTATTTAAAAAGAGGGAAATCCGTTATCCACAGGAATTCAAATTTTTTTTCATCTATTAGATTATTTTTTTTCGCGAGCGCGAGCCTAAGCGCGCCAAGAACTTCAAGCGCTACCTTTTTTTTATCAGCCACTATAAGGATAAGGTCCCCTTCTTCGGATCTAAGGCGTTCTTTGACCAGCGCCAGCATATCTTTTTCAAAAAATTTATCTATATTGGACGCAAGGCCTCCCTTCTCAGACTTGAAATACGCAAGGCCTCCGGCTCCTAAATTTTTTGCCTCTTCCGTAAGCGCGTCTATTCCCGAACGCGTTATGCCGGCCCCGCCTTTGATATTTATAGCGTATATGGCCCCGCCTGAATCAAGCACTTTATTGAATACGTTAAACTTCGAGCCCTTTACTATGTCTGACAAGGGTTTTAGCTCCATGCCAAAACGCGTATCAGGCTTATCGCTGCCAAACCGCTCCATGGCTTCGGAATACTTTAGTCTCCTGAATTCGGGAGAAACGGATCTTTCCGTGACGGCCTTGAAAATATTGGTTATTACCCCTTCTGATATGCGGAATATGTCCTCTTCTTCAACAAAACTCATCTCCATATCAAGCTGGGTAAATTCAGGCTGCCGGTCCCGCCTTAGATCCTCGTCCCTGAAACACCTGACTATCTGAAAATATCTGTCAGCTCCGGAAACCATTAATATCTGCTTAAAAAGCTGCGGTGACTGCGGCAGGGCGTAGAATTTGCCCGGGCTAAGCCTTGAGGGAACAAGAAAATCGCGCGCTCCTTCAGGGGTTGACCTTGTAAGAAAAGGCGTTTCGATCTCAACGAAATTCTCTTTTTCCAGGCACTGCCTTATAGCGTGATTTATTTTTGATCTTAGTCTCATGATTTTCTGCATAGAAGGCCTTCGCAGGTCAATATACCGATACTTTAGCCTTGTATCTTCTGAGACATCTTCAGCATTATCAAGTTCGAAAGGAGGCGTTAGGGACTCGTTTAAAATATCAAGCTTCATAACAAGTATTTCTATGCCGCCGGTTTTAATTTTAGTATTTTTCGTGCCTTCGGGCCTCTCCCTTACAATGCCTTCTGCTTTTATCACGTATTCGGCCCTTAGCTCGTGCGCCTTATCATGCATGAGCCTGTCTTCTTTAGGGTCAAAAACAAGTTGCGTTATTCCGTAAGCGTCGCGAAGGTCCACGAATATAAGTTCGCCATGGTCGCGTCTTTTATGCACCCAGCCGCACAATGTAACGCTTTTACCCATGAAGCTCTCTATCAATTCTCCGCACGTATGAGTCCTTAACATATTACCTCTTTTGGTGTCTAAGGGTTAGTAGGGTTTAGCAAGGTCCCTTACTGTCCCCTAAAAAGTTTATTCTTTATCTCTTTTACAATTTCTTCCATGCTAAGCGCGATTTGTTCTTTTGTCGCCATATTCCGCAGGAGCGCTTCTTTTTTCGCGATTTCATCCTCGCCAAGTATCACGGTTATTAAAGCGCCGCTCTTATCAGCGCTTCTCATCTGCGCTTTAAGAGACGCCTCTCTTATGTCAGTAACGACAACAAGGCGCGGGCAATTTTCCCGTAGCTGGCGGGCTAGCTTCATTCCTTCGATTTTTGCCTTATCACCGAGAGTGGCCAGAAATACTGTTTTCTTTTTATCTACTGCGGCTTCTTTATTTATCGCGAGCATAACGCGTTCAACGCCTATGGCGTAGCCAATAGCGCCTGTTTCCCGGCCTCCCATGTCTTTAACAAGGTTATCATATCTTCCCCCCGCCCCTAACGCGTCCTGCGCCCCGAGAGCTTCATGCGTAATTTCAAAAACTGTTCCGGTATAATAATCAAGGCCTCTTACAAGGTTCCTCTCTTCCTTGAATTTAATGTTCATCTCTTTTAATATGTTCTTCAATTTATTAAAGTGCCCGCCGCACTCCTGACACAGGCTTTCTTTAATATCCGGGGCATTTCTAAGAAGCGCGCGGCAGGGATCTACCTTGCAATCAAGAACTCTTAAGGCGTTTTTGTTCATTCTTTCCCGGCAGTTAGGGCATAACCTGTTCTTTTCCCGCTCAAGATAATTTTTAAGGTTCTCCGAGTACTTTTCCTTATCGTTCTTGCATCCCAGCGTATTTAGTTTAAGCGTAAATCCTCTTATTCCGAACAATTTGAGCATTCCGGAAAGTTGCGATAGAACTTCAGCGTCAGCATAAACTGATCCGGTGCCAAAAACCTCAACGCCTATCTGATAAAACTGCCTGGACCTTCCTTTTTGCGGGCGTTCGCTTCTGAACATGGGCCCCATGTAATAAAGTTTAGGCTCATACGCCGCTTTATCAATACCGTGTTCTATATACGCCCTTACTATCGGGGCCGTACCTTCGGGCCGCATGGCAAAGAGCCTGCCCTTTTTATCGTTGAAAGTATACATTTCCTTGGATACTATATCGCTTGCTTCGCCTATGCTTCGCGTAAAAACCGCGGCATCTTCCAGCACAGGGGTCCTTATCTCCTTGTAACCATGCGTTTCCAGATGTTCGCGCGCGATCATCTCAAGGTTGAACCTTCGCTCGGCTTCTTCAGGAAGAATGTCTTCCATCCCTCGTATTGACTGGTATTTCATTTTCCTCTTTCTTATAGCTTACAGCTTAAACCTATAACTTAAAACTTATAACTTATAACTTAAAACTATTTAACCTTCTCTTTCATCTCAAGGCCCGGTTTAAAAGTAACCACTTTTTTACCAGGTATTTCAACAGTCTCGCCTGTCTTTGGGTTTCTGCCTATCCTTGGTTTCCTGGATTTTACTTTGAATATACCGAAATTCCTTAGCTCCACTGTTTCGCCTTTTATAAGGCTCTCGACTATCGCGTCAAATGTCATCTGAACAACATCCTTTACGTTTATCTGTTTTATGTCGGTTTTGTCCGCTATCTTCGTTACTATTTCCTTTTTCGTCATTATACCCTCCTCGTATCTACTTCTTCTTTAGTTTTCTTTTTGCCAGAAGAACAAATTTATTAAAACCCTCTATTTTTTGCTTTTTCCGTTTGAGTCTCTCAAGCGTGCTTTCTAAAAAACGCCTGGACTCCGCCCAGTCCTTTTCAACGCTCCTTCTCCTCTGGTCTGACATTGCGTTCAGCCCGTCAAGCGAAAGGATGTTGTGCACCGGTTGATTTATTGTAAAACGCTT
>CAZFLU010000077.1:0-5197 GCA_964519195.1 uncultured Planctomycetia bacterium
GATAGGTGAGGCGTTCATGGAGGCAGATGACATCGGCGCGAAAGTAAGAGAGCTCATGCGCCAGTAGAAAGGCGGTTATGAAAGACGAATATAAAATAACACTTAGTGAAAAAGAAATGCCAACGAAATGGTACAATGTGCAGGCGGACTTGCCGTCTCCCCTTGCTCCGCCGATCAATCCGAAAACCAAAAAACCGATAGGGCCGGAAGACCTCGCGCCCATATTTCCGATGGAGCTGATAAAGCAGGAAGTTTCCGGGGAGAGATGGATAGAAGTGCCGGATGAAATACTTGATATTTATAAATTATGGAGGCCAAGCCCGCTCCGCAGGGCGCGGCGCCTGGAAAAAGAATTAAAAACGCCGGCGCGCATATATTACAAGGACGAAAGTGTTTCGCCTCCCGGAAGCCATAAGCCGAACACGGCTGTCGCGCAGGCTTATTATAATAAAAAAGAAGGCGTTACAAGAATAGCGACAGAAACAGGCGCGGGCCAGTGGGGTTCCGCTCTTGCTTTTGCGTGTAAGCTTTTCGGCATTAAATGTACAGTTTACATGGTAAAGATAAGTTACGAACAAAAGCCGTACAGAAAGAATTTAATGCAGATATGGGGCGCTGAAATATTCGCTTCTCCCACGAATAAGACAAATTCCGGTAAGGGTATACTTGCCAAGGACCCGGCTTGCCTAGGAAGCCTGGGCATAGCGATATCAGAAGCTGTTGAAGACGCCGCGACGCATGAGGATACAAAATATTCTCTCGGGAGCGTGCTTAACCACGTCCTCATTCACCAGTCAATAATATGAGAAGAATGCAAAAAGCAGCTCAAGCTTGCCGGAGAAAAAAATCCCGATATAATCATAGGTTGCGCCGGCGGAGGAAGTAATTTTGCCGGACTGGCGTTCCCTTACGTAAAAGATAAGTTAAAAGGCGCTGACATGGAAATTCTCGCTGTTGAACCTGAAGCGTGCCCAACGCTCACAAAAGGGCCGTACAGGTATGATTTCGGGGATACCGCGCAGATGACGCCGCTTCTTAAAATGTACACTCTCGGGCATTCATTCGTGCCACCCGGAATTCACGCGGGGGGCCTTAGATATCACGGCATGGCGCCGCTTGTAAGCCTTCTAGGCAGCCAAAAAGTTTTTACCGCCAGGGCGTATCATCAAAAAGCCGTATTTGAAGCCGCGTTAACATTCGCTAATACCGAAGGGATCGTGCCCGCGCCTGAAACAGCGCATGCCATCAAAGCCGGCATAGATGAAGCGATAAAATGCAGAGAAACCGGAAAAGAAAAAAGTATTCTGATAGGTTTCTCGGGGCACGGTCATTTTGACCTGGCGTCATACGATGCCTATTTAACGGGAAAATTGAAAGATTATGAATATCCTAAAGAGAAAATAGACGAAGCGCTAAAAGAACTTTCAGGATATCCGGAGTAAAATAAATGGTAAAAGTCAAGATTTGCGGAATGACAGACCTTCGGGACGCGCTTAAGGCGCATGAGCTAGGCGGGGATCTTGTTGGTTTTGTTTTTTATGAAGGAAGCCCGCGAAAAGTAGACCCTGAACACGCGCGTGTGATAATAGAAGACCTTCCGCGGGAACTTAAGAAAGTAGGCCTTTTCCTGGACCAGGACGCCGGAACAGTAAGGTATATAGCAAAGAGGTGCCGCCTTGATGTTTTACAGCTTCACGGCTCGGAAAGCCCGGAATATTGCAAAAGCCTGGCAGGCGAAGATCATAAAATAATGAAAGCGTTCAGGGTAAAAGATGCCCAAAGCGTTGAAAATGTAAATAATTATAAAGAGGCCGTAGACTATTATCTTTTTGACACGTACGTAAAAGGCGTGCCAGGCGGTACCGGGAAAACCTTTAACTGGGACATCATAGCAGGAAAGAAATTCGATAAACCTTTTTTCCTCGCGGGTGGGCTTAATCCGAAAAATGTAACCGAAGCTATATTGAGAACCTCACCGTACGCTGTTGACGTGGCCAGCGGAGTTGAGAAGGCTCCGGGCAGGAAAGATTTTAAACTTCTTAAGGAGTTCATGGATAATGCTAAAAAAGTATAAACTGCCCGATAAAAAAGGTTATTTCGGGGATTTTGGAGGGAAATTCGTGCCCGAAACTTTAATGGCCGCGCTTGGGGAACTTGAGACAGCGTTAAAGAAAACGCTAAAAAGTAAAACTTTCAAACGCGAATTCGATTATTACCTAAGGGAATACGCCGGAAGGCCGACACCGCTTTATTTCGCGGAAAAGCTCACTAAAAAATATAACGGAGCTAAAATATATCTTAAAAGAGAGGACCTGGCTCACACGGGAGCGCATAAGATAAATAATACAATAGGCCAGGCGCTCCTTGCCAGAGGAATGAAGAAAAAAAGGATCATCGCCGAGACAGGCGCGGGTCAACATGGGGTAGCGACAGCTACGGTTGCCGCGGCTTTTGGTTTTAAATGCGATGTTTACATGGGCACTGAAGATATACGAAGGCAGGCGCTTAATGTTTACAGGATGAAGCTTTTAGGCGCGCGCGTAATACCTGTCCGGACAGGCTCCTGTACGCTAAAAGACGCCATGAATGAGGCGATAAGGGACTGGGTAACTAACGTTCGGGATACTTATTACGTTCTCGGGTCCGCGGCCGGGCCGCACCCATATCCTTTTATGGTAAGGGAACTCCAATCCGTGATAGGAAAAGAGGCCAGAAGACAAGTGCTGCTTAAGGAGAAGCGCCTTCCTGATTACCTCCTCGCGTGTGTCGGAGGCGGAAGCAACGCTATAGGCCTATTCCATCCGTTCTATAAGGACAAGAAAGTTAAATTCATAGGGATTGAGGCCGCCGGTTCCGGTCTATCCGGCGAAAAACACGCAGCCAGCCTTATAAAAGGAAAAGTGGGCGTGCTTCACGGCTCACGTAGTTTTCTACTGCAGGATAAAGCGGGGCAAGTAAAGATGGCGCATTCTGTTTCAGCTGGCCTTGACTATCCAGGAGTCGGACCGGAGCATTCGTTTTATAAAGAAACAGGCCGCGCCCGGTACGTTGGAGTTACTGACAAAGAAGCGCTACATGGTTTTCGCCTACTTTCAGAGGAAGAAGGCATAATTCCCGCTTTAGAGTCCTCTCACGCTGTATATTTTGTCTCAAAGCTCGCTCCCAAACTTAGCAAGAATAAGATCATTATAGTATCTTTGTCCGGGAGGGGCGATAAGGATATAGATATAGCTAAGGAGTATATTAAATTCTAGCGTATAGGAAAAAATAATGAACAGAATCGAAAAGCTATTTAAAGATCTAAGAAAACAGAAAAGAAAAGCGCTGATAGTGTATCTTACGGCAGGGTATCCGTCGCTTTCTCTCACGGAAAAGCTTGTCCCTG
Source organism: uncultured Planctomycetia bacterium (assembly GCA_964519195.1). Classification (GTDB taxonomy): domain Bacteria; phylum Omnitrophota; class Gorgyraeia; order JABMRN01; family RBG-13-46-9; genus CAZFLU01. Next base: position 3,386 of record CAZFLU010000077.1, read on the forward strand.
AAATTGAAAAAAGCGGGGCAGACCTGATAGAACTGGGCATACCTTTTTCCGACCCGCTCGCAGACGGCCAAACTATACAAAAGGCTTCCCAGGCCGCTCTCTCTAAAGGCGTAACCGCGCGCTCCATTTTAAAAACTGTACGGAAAATAAGGCGCAAAAGTACGCTGCCTATCGTGTTCATGACCTATTACAACCTGGTTGTCGCCTATGGGGTCAGGAAGTTTGTCAAAGACGCTAAAAAATCAGGCGTGGACGGAATAATAATACCGGACCTTCCGGTAGAGGAGTCCGGAGAATTAGTAAAAGTATCCCGCAAGATAGATTTTTCCACTATTTTTCTGGCCGCTCCCACTAGCACGGAAAGCAGAATAAAGAACATAAATTCTAAAAGTACAGGCTTTATATATTATGTTTCACTTACCGGCGTAACAGGTGAAAGGCGCGCGCTGCCTTCCAATATAGTTAATAACATAAAGAAACTTAAAAAACTTACGACTAAGCCCGTATGCGTCGGTTTTGGAATTTCAAACGCGGAACAGGCTAAAAAAATATCCCGCCTCGCGGACGGCGTAATAGTGGGAAGCGCGGTTATAAAAGTCATTGAAAAGAATATAGGAAAAAAGAACGCTGTTCACAACGTAGCGCTATTTACCGGGAAACTGGCGAAAGCAGTGCATGAAAATTAACATGAAAAACAAATTATACGCGGTACTTTTAGCGGGCGGCAAGGGGACAAGGCTTTGGCCGATTTCCAATGAAAACGTATCAAAGTCATTTGTAAGAATAGGGAACGGCCCTGTCCTGATAGACGATACCATCAAACGCTTAAAAGGGCTCATGAGCCCGGATGAGATAATAATAGTAGTAGATGAAAAGCAGAAAAACCTTCTTAAGCCATACACGAAAAAAATACCAAAAAAGAACATTCTGGTTGAACCTTTTGGCCGCAGCACAGCAAGCGCGATAGGGCTTGCCGCTATTAACCTGGACCCTGATGACATAATGGCAGTGCTTCCAACAGACGCTGTCATTAAGGGCGCGCCGGGTTTTAGAGAAACCATAAAAAGAGCCGCTGACTTTGTTTCAAGAACAGATAACGCTATTATTTGTATAGGCATAGTCCCGCAGGAAGCCTCAACAGCTTATGGTTATATAAAGGTTGAGGACATCAGAACATCAGGGAAGCAGGGGATGCGCCGAATCGAAAGATTTACAGAGAAACCAACAAAGGAACTGGCTAAAAAGCTGATAAAAAACAAAAATTATCTGTGGAACGCGGGAATGTTCGTGTTCAAAGCCGGCACTATCCTGTTGGGCATCAAAAAACACGCGCCTCGGCTGTATTCCCAGCTTGAAGTTATAAGGAAAAATAAAAGGAGAATAAAGGTGGCTTACAAAAAAATGAAAAATATTTCCATTGATTACCAGATAATGGAAAAATCGAAGGATCTGCGCTGCGCGAAAGCCCGATTCGGCTGGAGCGACCTTGGAAGCTGGAATTCGGTCCTTAAAATGCTGAAAAAAGATAAGAATGGCAACGCGAAATTCGGAAAAGCGGAATTTATTGACACGGACAACTCTCTCGTTTATAACCTGAAAAATGAAAAAGTAGGCGTTGTGGGGCTATCGGGCGCTATCGTTGTGAACACTAAGAACGGCGTTCTTGTGTGCGATAAAAGAAGCGCTGAAAAGGTAAAAAAGATTTTCGAAAAATAAAATGAAGATAATAGGGCTTGATATCGGAGAAAAACGGATCGGCGTGGCAGTGAGCGACGGCCTTGGCATAACAGCTCAAGGCGCGGGAACACTTGA
>CAZFLU010000078.1:0-5174 GCA_964519195.1 uncultured Planctomycetia bacterium
TACTCCGGATACTTTCTATCGCAACATCTCATTATGCGGTCACGCGTTACCTTCGCCACTATCGAGGCGCAGGCGATCGATATGCTTTTAGAATCCCCGCTTATTATGAACTCGCATTTATACGGGGTTTTGAGCTTGAGAGCGCCGTCAACCAGGACAAGCTTTGGCTTTTTTTTTAGCTTTCGAAGCGCGGTCTCCATTGCGCGCCCCGTTGCGCGGTAAATATTGATCCTGTCTATCGTTCTTTCATCCACAATGCCGACGCCTATCCAGGCCTTTTTTCTGATCTCTTTATACGCGCATTCCCGCGCCCGGGGCGAGAGTTTTTTTGAGTCATCTATGCGGCTCTCGAACTTAAAGGTCTTTAATATCAAAGAAGCCGCGACAACAGGCCCCGCGAGCGGCCCCCGTCCTGCTTCGTCAATTCCGGCGACAACAGCGTATCCTGACCTACGCGCCTTCCTCTCGGGCTTCAGCAGGTTTTTCCGCTTCAATTTTTTCCTCGACTTTCGTCTTTTTGCCGGTCTTTTTCCTTAAATAATATAGCTTTGCCCGTTTCACGGCGCCTTTGCGCTTAACCTCTACCTTCTCGATAAAAGGCGAATGGAGCGTAAATGTTCTTTCAACGCCCTCCCCGTAAGAAATGCGGCGCACGGTGAAAGCCGACCGTATGCCGGACCCTTTTCGCTTTATCACAACGCCTTCGAACACCTGGGTCCTCGTCTTTCCTTCTTCTTTGATCTTCACGTACACCTGGACCGTATCGCCTATATTAAAAACAGGCGCGTCCTTTTTCGCGTACTTTTCCTCGACATATTTAATTTTATCCATGTTTTTTCTCCCCTTTTGATTTTATTATTTTATTCATGAGGTCCGGTCTATTTTTTTTCGTAACGCGCTCCGACTGCTCTTCGCGCCATTTTCTTATTTCGTCATGGTTGCCGTTTAAAAGAACTTCCGGCACTTTCATTCCGGCAAAGTCTCTCGGCCTTGTATAGTGCGGGTATTCAAGTAAGTTTCTTTCAAATGTTTCGGTCCGCAAGGATTCCTTCGCGCCCAATACGCCCGGTAAAAGCCTTACGACCGAATCAAGTATCACCATGGCCGGTATCTCGCCGCCTGTAAGAATGTAATCTCCTATAGAAAAAATTTCATCCGCTAAAGAACTCACTCTTTCGTCAACGCCTTCGTAGTGCCCGCATATAACGATGACCCGCCGCGCCCTGGAAATTTTTTTTGCCCGCGCCTGATCATACATTTTACCCCGCGGACTTGTAAGGATTATTTTAACTTTTTCTCCCGCGCGCTTTTTGCCAAGCAGCTCCTTCAGGGCTTTATAAACAGGCTCGATCTTCATGACCATCCCGGCCCCGCCTCCGTAAGGCTTATCGTCGGCTGTTCTGTGACGGTCAGTTGTCCACTTGCGTAAATTGTGAACGCGTATTTTTATTTTATTTTTGCGTTGCGCTATTTTAATGATCGACTCTTCCAGGACGCCCTTAAACATCTCCGGGAAGAGCGTAATGACCTCAAAGATCATGTTTTTAAGCCCGGTTCGCTTTAACGAACTTGCCGTCTATTCCTTCTTTTTTAAAAAGGCTTTTTACGGTTTGCGACGGCTGCGCGCCGTTCTTAAGCCAGTGCAGGGCTCTTTCCTTGTCTACTTTTAATAGCGAGGGATTTTTCTTGGGATCATAGTAACCTATCTCTTCTATGAACCTCCCGTCCCTGGGATTCGAGCTCTCCGTAGCTACTATCCTGTAAAAAGGTTTTTTATTAGCGCCCATTCGTTTAAGCCTTATAACAACCATTACTATACCTCCTGAATTTTATTCTTTCTCTCTCCAAATATCAGCGCCTACACAGGATAATTTCTTGTCGAGATCCTCATATCCCCGGTCAAGATGATATATCCTGTGGACCGCTGTTTTTCCTTTAGCAACAAGGCCGGCAAGCACAAGCGCTGCCGATGCTCTAAGGTCCGACGCCATGACATCGGCCCCGCTTAACGATCTTACGCCCTTAATGATAGCGTTAGGGCCTTCCAGTAAAATTTGCGCTCCCATGCGGCTGAGTTCGCTTATGTGTATAAAACGTTCCGGATAAATCTTTTCCGTTACAACGCTTATGCCGTCAGCGAGAACAAGCAGCGTCAGCATCTGTGCCTGCATGTCCGTCGGAAAGCCCGGATAGGGAAGCGTTGTTACTGCTGTCGGGGATATCTTTTTAGAAAGACGCCTCGTGACCTGTATACCGCCCTTCCTCTCCTTTATGGTGATGCCGCATTCGCGTAATTTATCAATAACCGCTAAAAGATGGGTCGGCACAGCGTGTTTTAAGAATATGTCGCCTCCCGCGATCGAAGAGGCAAGCATGTATGTGCCGGTTTCCACTCTGTCGGGTATAATAGTGTATTCCGAGCCATGAAGCTTTTTTACGCCCCGGATCTTTATGGTAGGCGTGGAGTGCCCTTCTACTTTTGCGCCCATCGATATTAAAAAGTTCGCAAGGTCCACGATCTCCGGCTCGCAAGCCGCGTTCTCTATTATCGTTACGCCATCGGCAAGCACAGCAGCTGTCATTGTGTTTGCAGTCGCGAGCACGCTGGAACCGAAGTGGCCTCCAAGATATATTTTCGCGCCTTTAAGCTTCTTCGCGCGCGAAACAAGATAACCGTTCTTTATCGTTATCTCGGCCCCTAATTTTTGCAGCCCCTTAAGGTGAAGATCGATCGGCCTCGGTCCGATGACGCACCCGCCCGGAAAGGAAACTTCCGCTACTTTTCTTTTCGCAAGAAGCGGCCCAAGGACGCAGACAGAAGCGCGCATAGTGCTGACAAGGTCATACGGCGCCTTGAATGAACCTGCCGAACCCTTTACTGAAACGCTGCTCCCCCTCCGCTCCACTTTCGTATTAAGCGCGCGGAGTATCTTTATCATCGTGTCAACGTCTTTCAGTGCCGGAACGTTCTTTATAACGCATTCATCGTCCGTTAAAAGGGCGGCTGCCATTATTGGCAGGGCCGCGTTTTTTGCCCCGCTTATCTCAATTTCTCCTTTGAGCTGCCTGCCGCCTCGTACTACGATTTTATCCATATTAATACTTTAGAGGGATCAATTCGGTTTTTACTATACGGTCTATTCCGGCGTAATCCTTGTAGACCTCAATCCCGGAAAAATACCCTGAATCGATGAGGAGCTTATTTACTTGCTCTGATTGGTCGTAACCGATCTCCATTATCAGGGTTCCGCCGGGTTTTAAAAATCTCGGAGCCGCGCCTATTATGGCCCTGTAGAACTTAAGTCCGTCAAGGCCGCCGTATAAAGCAAGATACGGGTCATCTTTTACGCTGCTATGCGCCTCTTTTAGATCGTTCAGTGATATGTAAGGCGGATTGCTCACAATTATATCAAAATAAGTATTAAAAGCATCCGGCAAAGAATCAAATAGGTTACTTTTTATAAATTTAATATTTTTATCAACGCCTGCCTCCCGCGCATTGCAACTGGCGGCATAAAGGGCGCTCTCTGACATATCTAAACCGACTATTTTACTCGAAGAGTCATATTTTGTCAAACTTATTGCGATATTGCCGGAACCGGTCCCGATATCAAGAATGGCCGGGTTTGGCGTGTTTTTTTTGATCTTTTTTAAAAGAATGAGCGTTTTTTCAACAAGAAGCTCGGTTTCGGGCCTGGGCCTAAAAGTGGAGTTATGGGTATCGAGCGTGAAGTCCATAAAATAAGCGCGTCTCATTTCATCCTGGCCTTTCTGTCAGCGGCGCTTAGCGCTTCAAGGACATCATCAAGTTCGCCATTAAGAACCTCTTCCAGGTTGTGCGCCGTAAAACCTATCCTGTGATCTGTTACGCGCCTGTCAGGAAAGTTATACGTGCGTATCTTTTCAGAGCGGTCTCCTGTGCCAACCTGTACCCTTCTATTCTCGGAACGCTTCTTTTCCTGCTCTTGTTTCATTTTATCAAGAAGCCGCGCGCGCAATACTCTCATGGCTTTTGTCTTATTTTTATACTGGGAACGCTCATCCTGGCAGCTTACGACCAACCCGCTGGGAAGATGTGTTATCCTGACAGCCGAATCAGTAACGTTAACGTGCTGCCCGCCCGCGCCGCCTGCTCGAAAAACATCTATTTTTAGGTCCTGCGGTTTTATTTCGAATTCAACTTCTTCAGCTTCCGGAAATACCGCTACCGTCGCGGCCGAGGTATGAATGCGGCCGCTTGCTTCGGTAGCGGGCACGCGCTGCACTCTGTGGGTTCCGATCTCAAACCTTAGCTTTCCGTAAACACCATCGCCTGTTATGGAAAAAATAACTTCTTTGAATCCTCCTTTTTCAGTAACGCTCGATGATATCACTTCCATCTTCCAGTTGTTTTTGGCCGCGTATCTGGAGTACATCCGAAAAAGGTCCTGAGCAAAAAGCGCGGCTTCGGCCCCGCCTGTACCCTGACGTATTTCCATGATTATGTCACGGTTAAAATCTTCCGACTCGCCTATCAATAGGTCTTCCAGTCTGCGGGAAAGCGCGATCTTTTTTCCTTCGTATGTCGACAGCTCTTCGCGCGCGAGATCCAGGAATTCAGTGTCATGAGGCTCCTCCAGCACAAGCCTGGCGGATTCCGCTTCCTCGCACGCGCGCTTATATTCATTATAAGCCGAAACGATCTTCTGAACGGCGCTAAGTTCCTTAGCGCATTTTTTATACTCCGAAGGGTTATTTATTATCTTCGGATCGCTCACGAGGCTCTGAAGCTCATTAAAACGCTTCAGCTTCTCTTCTATCTTATCCTTCATTTTGGTGTTTTTCCAGGTCAGCCTTTTTCTGTTCAAGCGCGTCTTCTATCGAAACGGTTTTTCTCCCCTCCTTGTCTTTGCTTTTCCCTTTTTCAGAAGCGTCGGACCTTTTTTCGTAGCGCTTTCTGAATTTGTCAACGCGGCCCGCCGAGTCGATCAATTTTTGTTTTCCGGTAAAGAACGGATGGCACCTCGAGCATATTTCCACGTGGATGTTCTGCTTCGTGCTGCGCGTCGCTATTGTTTCTCCGCACGCGCATACAATAGTGGCTTCTTTGTACTGCGGATGTATTTTTTCTTTCATTTGTCCTCCCATGAATAGTGCTTTTGTCAAGCACGTTTGTTAAAACCTATCAAACAACG
>CAZFLU010000079.1:0-5159 GCA_964519195.1 uncultured Planctomycetia bacterium
TCCCGGAACGGAATATAGGCTAAAGCGGAGATTCCGTTCCGGGAACGGAGGTGGTAGAGCTTATACAGAATATTACGCGTTACACGCGAGAGCGCTTTTGGGCGACCCAGAATTCCATACGCTTTCCGAGCATTAGTTTTGTCTGCGCGTCAAGCGCCGGAATAGCGCTAAGGAACAGGATTATAAGAGGAATAAGAAGCCACTCAAAGGCGAATGCTACTCTGCTAAAAAACTGGTAAGGTTTTTTGCTCCTTGGAAGAAGGGAAAGGCTCAATACAATACTCGCGATAAGCGAGAATGATGCAAGGTTAAATATCGTACCCGTGATCCTGGGCACGCTGTAGCACAGAACGCTTTCTTTAAAAACACGGCTCGCGACTATTCCCGGGATCCAGCCTATGAAAGTAAGAAGGAACGGCCATGTGGTCCAGGAAATGTGGCCGTCAAGCAGTTTAAATAAAAGACGGGCTCTGTTATACAAAGATATCTTTTTATTTTTAAGAAAACCCCGCGCCACTATCGGAAAATTCTCAACGCCCCACGCCCATCTTCTTTTTTGTTTATACTCATTAACGATCGTCTGCCACCAGGAATCAGCCGCGACGATATCCATGGAAACAGTCGTATATATGGGAACCACTTTGTAATGACCGTCAAATTTTATATACGATTTCCAGTATATGGCGGAATCGTCCGATATCATGTCCACGGGCCAGTAGCCGACATCGACAAGAGCTTTAAAGCTCATGCTATGGCTGGAGAAAGTAACAAGCTTCTCCGGATTAGTGGCCTCCACGAGCTGAAAAAATGAAGAGCCTGTTTCCAGGACCCTGGCAAACCCCGGAACATCCCATATATTATTATAATAAACGGGTATTGGCTGAAAGCTAGCCCGCGTTCTATGCGGGCAAAGCATAAAGTTATAAGTAAGGCACGCAAAATATTCTTTACTTACGACAGTATCGGAGTCAAAACATGAAACTATGACGTTTGAAAAATCAATACTCTTTTCTTTAAGTCTTTCGGCTGCTTTTTTTGCTGCGGCGGTAACGTTGGCGCCTTTAACGCGCGCTTCTCCGGGAATACCGGATCCATGAAAAATAATCATGAGATCAAAAAATTTACCTCTATGCTTATTTAGAACACGCTGAACGCCCTCCTTTATAACCCGGTCCGCCCTGTTTTCTAGGGCTATGGCTATAAATATTTTCTCTGAAGGAAAAGCGGCTTCGGCTATGCTTATTATTCCGGGTTCAACTATGTCCTCTGTTTCTTTCGATACGGGAATGACCACGAGATGGTATATGTCTTTTGAAAAAGGCATTGTTAGGGCTTTTTTTCCGGCATCCTTTAATTTTCCCAGATGGAATTTATTCGATAGAGCGGCCTTGAAGCCTGCCCTTACGGGATAGTCCGGGATTTTTTTGCTTTCGTTGAATTCATCAAGATCCTTTATTCGCCCCATCCAATCAGTGTCGCGCTCTATGGAAAGCCTGAAGTAAGAAAGCGTGAGAAATAGCGTTATGTACAGCATTCTAAGAAGCCAGTAAAAATCAAACGCTATTATGAAAACCGCCGCAGAGAGCGGTTTCCAGAAAGCGAGCGTGATAGACCCCAGTATTATTGTCCAGCTCATGGCGCCCGGCAATATCTCGAAAAAACGCTGGAGCAGCGCTTCTTTTCTGTTCAAACCATTTTTTGAAAAATTAAATTCCATTATTTTTTATCGATCCCGCTTTTTTCTTTTGTTCCTTCCTTGGGCATTACTGCCTGAAGAATATCCTGAACCGATAAGAGCTCCGCGGACACAAGCCTGCCGTCCGTATCCAGATAATATATAAGACCGGTTCTATCAGTATAAAAAATACCGCTATCTTTCATGACATTAAAAAGAAATTCCGCGCTGCCCGTCAGGGCGCCTGCTACCGGAAGGAGATAAGCTTTATCTTCTTCCAGCAGAATGACGTGCGAGGCGTCATACACCCAGAAAGCGTCTTTAATGGAATTTTTTGAATGATATATCCATTCAAAGCGCGGCGGCTTTTCGAATTCGGTGTTTTCCGCCGCATCTTTTTCAAGATCAATAATGCCTATCCTGTTTTTTGTCAAGATAAGAAGTTTTCCGGAGTTTTCATCAAAGTCGATCTGCGTCACGCCCTCTTTTACGAATTCATAAGGTAATTTATTCGCGAAAAGCGCGCCATTCTCATCAAGAAATACAAGACGCGACTCTCCGAGCGGTATTATTTTAACGTACTCTGAATTCTCAAAGATCGACTTTCCTATTTTACTGTCAGCGAGTATTTCCGATGTATTCTCTTTCGCGTAATCATAACTTTTTATAGTATGGTCATTTTCAATAACATAGATCCTGTTATTAAATACCCCAAAGCCCCTGCATTGCGCGATAAAACCGGCAGCTACCTCTTCAGTGCTTATATTTATTTTATCGATATTATACAGGTCGCCTTCTTTGTAGAACGCAAAGATCCGATCCTCGTTTCCGGGCTCCCATGTAATGAACTTGGGGTCTTTCGGCAAGAGTCCCGTTATATCTTTGCCGCTTAAGTTATCACCTTCAAGATCTGCCCACAAAAAAGTAGTCTGCCCGGCTCCGGATAAAGCTGTTATCACTGCAGAGCTTTTTTTAGTAAAATAGAACCCTGTAGCCTCTTTTTCCGCGTAAGGCGCGGATGGATTTGTCAGGGAGAATATTTTTTCTTTCATATATTCATACAGTAACTGGCTCTTGGCTTTCTGAGCGGGCGCTACTATGAAAAAAAGGTTTCCCGGATACCCTTTAAGTTCGCGGAAAGAGCCTTTTGACAGTATATCTTTTTTAAATTCTTCCGGGATAAGAAGTATTTTATCAATGGTGTCGGCTTTTCCGGCTTCTATATTAACAGAGCTATCCCATACGCGATATCCTTCAAGAAATATCTTTAGGTCGTATTTATCCGGCACCAATCCCGATACAGCAGCCGGTGTCCTTGAACCGTAAATTTTGCCGTTTATGTAAATGGATGCCTGGCCGGGCGTAGTGCTTAAAAAAACCGTTCCTGTTTCAACCACATATTCTTCTGAATCAGGCGTGAAGATATACCCGAGAGCGTATAGGATCATAAGGGGAGCTGCTATAAAATATATAAGAAGAAATAAATAAAAAACTATTTTTCTGAATATTAGCATTGTCCGGAGGCCTTTTTTTCTATATTTTACCTGTTTTTCCTTATTTGTCAAAAACTACTGGAGATAAGCTCTCTCGTGTAAGGATCCGACGGCATTTTATATATTTTAAGAGAGGGCCCGTATTCCACGAGCCTGCCTTCTTTCATTACCGCTATGCGATCGGCCATGTACTCCACCACGCGCAGGTCATGCGATATGAACACATAAGTAAGGGCGAGCTTTCTTGCCAGGTCCTTGAGAAGGGACAATATCTCTGACTGGATTATCACGTCAAGGCTTGAGACAGGCTCGTCCAATATTAAAATAGACGGCTCGACCGCCAGGGCCCTGGCTATCGCTATTCTCTGCCTCTGGCCTCCCGAGAACTGGTGAGGATATTTATTCGCGTCCTTTACATCGAGCCTTACCATCTCGAGTGACTTTTTCAGGAGCTCTTCCATTTTTTCTTTTTTGAACTTTCGGACCCTGGGGCCCTCAAGGATTATATCCCTTACGCGCAAAAGAGGGTCCAGGGAGTTATAGGGATCCTGAAAAACTATTTGCATGTTGGTTTTTTCGCTGGCCGTAACGCTTCCGGCGTCAGCTCTTATAAGCCCTATGATTATTTTCCCGAGCGTTGTCTTGCCTGAACCTGACTCGCCTACTATGCCGAGAGTCTCGCCCTTGTATACGGGCAGGCTTATATCATTCAGGGCCTTAATAACGAAACGCCTTTTATTAAAAAAACCTTTCTCGGACATGAACGTTTTACTGATATTTTTTATATCAAGTAAAACCGGTTTTTCAGCGCGAGGCTTTTTTTCAAATTCCGGATCGGGCGCCGCGTTAATAAGCTTCTTTGTATATTCTTCTTTCGGCGATCTAAGTATGGATTCTTTCGGCCCTTGCTCGATTATCCGGCCATTTTTCATTACGATAACCCTTGAAGCTATTTTATCAATGATCCTGAAATCGTGCGTGATGAACACAATGGACATGCCAAGCTCTTTTTTCAGGTCCAATAAGAGCTCTATTATGCCTTTCTGAACAGTAACGTCAAGCGCCGTTGTCGGCTCATCGGCTATCAGTATCTTTGGCCTAAGCGCGATAGCTATGGCTATCATTACCCTCTGCCTTTCGCCGCCGGATAAAAGATGGGGATACGAGGCGTGGACCCTATCGGCATCCTTTATCTTAACTTTTTTCAAAAGGCTTATGGCTTTTTCTCTGCAAGCGCCCGGCGGACATTTTTCCTGAAGCTTTACAGCTTCCTCTATCTGGTAGCCCACTTTTAGTACCGGATTAAGGGAAGTAAAAGGCTCCTGGAATATCATCGCGATACGAAAATCCCGCTTTTCAGGGATTATGTCTCCCTTTACGGAACAGTCGTAACCCCGGAGGAGATCCATTATAGAAAGCGCTGTAATCGTCTTGCCGCTTCCGGATTCTCCGACTATGCCAAGGACCTCATGCGAACCCACATTAAAGCTTATGCTGTCCACGGCTTTTGTTTCGTTTTTCTCGTTTTTGAAAATAACGCTTAGGTTCTTTACCTCAAGCATGCTCATCCTTTATTTGTCCTGGGATCAAGAGCTTCCCTTACGCCTTCTCCTAAAAGATTGAACGCCAGGACCGTAACCAGTATGGCGAGACCCGGAAATAAAATTACCCACCATCCTACTCCCATAACAGCTTTTCCTTCCATGAGAATGTTGCCCCAGCTAGGATCCGGAGGCTGGACTCCCAGGCCTAAAAAACTTAATCCGGCTTCTGTAAGTATGGCGCCGGCAACGCCGAATATAAAGTTAACAAGTACAGGGCCTATGCCGTTCGGTATTAGATGCCTGGTTATTATGTAAAGATCGCTCGCCCCGAGACTTTTTGAAACAGCTATAAAATCTCTTGATCTTAGGCTTAAAACTTCGGCCCGTATGAGGCGCGCTATGCCCATCCACCCGGTAAGGCCTATTATTATCATTATATTAAAGATG
>CAZFLU010000080.1:0-2925 GCA_964519195.1 uncultured Planctomycetia bacterium
GAACTTCACAGTTATTTTTGTCGCGTTTAAGGATGTCCCTTGTCCTGACAAAATATTTATCGGAATAGAAGCCGTTTTTTATGTCTCTTACCGGCAGGTTTGTGAGATAAGGCTCAATACGCATTTTTTGCTCACTTATATTATTTTCGCGCCATAGACAAGTTTCATTCTTTTTAAAGCATGCTTGTGAGCTTTGTTATCGAAATCGGCTACGGCATTTTTGATGATATAAATATTAAACCCTTCTTTTGTAAGCGAAGAAGCCGTTTCCATGACGCATATTGACGTGCATACGCCTGTAAGATAAACATCTTTTATCTTATATCGCTTAAGTATTTTTATAAGGCCTGTCTTGTGCGCGGCGTCGTAAGTTGTTTTCCTGACAACAAAATCCCCTTTTTCAGGTTTTAATTCAGGCAGTATTTCCGAACCCCTGCTGCCCTTAACGCTATGCCTTCCGAATAATTTGAATTCTTTATCGTCCGGCTTGTGCGCGTCCTGCGCATATATGACAAGGGCTCGATCCTTACGGAAACCATTGATGCTTTTCCTAACAGCCGGGATTATGCGCCTTGCTTTATCTCCGCAATAAAGCGCGCCTCCTTTTTCCATGAAATCACGCAGCATGTCAGCAATAATAATAGCTTTTTTTCTTTTTCGCATGTTAATCCTCGCGGGATCCGGCTCTAAGATGGCGCCTTTTGGAGGGTGCCCTATAAAAAGAGGGTTTACTTTTTCGTATCATCGGGCATCTGGAGCCCGATCTTCTTGGCTATATCTTTGAATTCTTTTTTGGTAAGATTGTCCAGGGTTTTATGTTTCTTATTAAGGTGCTCGTTGAATTTCACGGCTTTTTCCTGCATCACTTCATGCGTTTCTTTGGAGCCCCCGTAAAGCCGAAAATTATCGCCTTTTGTTATGCGAACGTGCCCATCCCTGCAGTCAAAGCCCAACCCTAAAAGCATTTTTTTGTATAGTCTGTTTTGCATGGTTCAAGATTATACAATATATGATATCTAAAATCAAGTTTTTTACTTTGTTATTTTATAAACCTTGTCCCCGTGGCGCGCCCTGCCTTTGATCTTAAGCCCTACCTCCTGCCCTTTCGTTGCGCTATCGATGGGTTTATGATTCACCTGCATGCTGGTTATTTTTTGCTCAAAATCAGTAGTGTGACCCTTGACATAGATCGTTTCGCCAAGAACAAGGGAGCCCTTTTTGAGCTTTATAACAGCGGCTTTGACGTGCGGGAAAAAATGCGTGATCTCTCCTATGGCATCGCCAAGTTCCTCGGGATTTCTCTTTTTCTTAAAAAGTCCGAAAATCATTTGGCACCTCCGCTTTTTGTATTATAGTATATCACAAAAGTATTTCCTTTGCCTAACTATTATAAATTTTTTATCGGGCATTCCGCGCAGAGCGGATCTCTTTTTCGGCAGTACTCTTTGGCAAGCCTGACTATAAGAGCGTGATATTCGTTAAAAAGCCGGGTGTTCTTTGGCAGGTTTCCCGTTACAAATCCCTGCACAGCGAGATAAGGATCTTTTTCTTTTATGAACCCGTGCCTTGAAAATATTCTTTTAGTGTAAGCGTCAACAACGAAGACCGGCTTCCGCAGGCCGTAAAGGAGCATGCTGTCGGCTGTTTCTTCCCCTATTCCGTTAACGCCTAAAAGCATCTCGCGCATTATTCGCGGTTTTACCCTTTTCATTTTTTTTATGTTCCCGTCAAAAAATTCATATAAAAATTTTATAAAGTTCTTGAGCTTTTTGGCTTTTTCATTATAGAAGCCGCATGGTTTTATGGATTTCCTTAGTTCTGCAAGCGAAGCGTTCTTCATTTTTCTTATACTTAGCAGTTTATTTTTTTTAAGACCCGAAATGGCTTTCTCCACATTTTTCCACGAGGTGTTTTGCGTAAGTATGGCGCCAACCATTACCTCAAGATCAGTTTCAGCCGGCCACCACTTTTGCGGCCCGAAGTCTTTATAAAGTTTTTTGTAAATACTTAATACTTTTTTATTCAAGAAAGCCTTCTTTTCTAAGAAAATCCACAGACCTTACCGCGTCTTGTGAAGTTAATGGCTCCAGAACAAAAAACGGATCTTCCTTCCGCTTATGTAAAATATTAAATGCGGCGCTCATGTCAACGCCGCCTTCCCCGATCACCATGTGCGAATCCCTGTCAGCGTTATTATCCGATAGATGCACTTCTTCTAAATACCCTGAAGGATACGCTGATATCCATTCTTCCGCGCTTAATTCACTGAAAGCATTGACGTGCGCTATGTCCAGACACGCCTTTACACGCGATGAATCGATGGCATTGATGAGCTTTATTATGGGAAAAGGGGTTTCCTCATAATGATTTTCAAGGTTGATCTTTATTTTTCGCGACAGGAAAGGTTCGCATAATGATCTCCAGAGCTTTTTCGCCGCCCTAAGCTGGTCTGATACCGGCCGCTCTATCTTAAAGTTAAACTCGGGGTGAGTTACTATTTCACTTATTTCGAAACTTTGGCAGAATTTTAGCGCGTCCTCAAAAATAGGCATTAATTCTGTTTTAGCCGCTTTCTCATCCTCATAATTAAAAGATCCGACCGGCGCATGAAGGGTCAGTCTGACTCCTGTATCATTTGAATATTTTTTGATTTTATCTATTAAGGCGGGATCGTAGCTTTTTATTTCACTCTTATCCAGGTACAACTCTCCTCCGAACCCGAGAAAATGGCCCTTTATGTCTCCGCCGGAACGGGCAAAACTAACATACATGACCTGAATGAGGAAATTATTTTTCGTAAGTTTCACTGTGTGAGAAGCAGTCAGCCTGCAGCAGCCGGCAGGCAGCGAGAGATCCCGCCGGCCGCCGGCTGCTGGCTGCTATTTTTTTACTTTCTCTTCTTTTTCTTTTTCTTACCGCCTCGCT
>CAZFLU010000080.1:2935-5147 GCA_964519195.1 uncultured Planctomycetia bacterium
TTTCTCTATCTTGCAGTTATGTACTTTCTTCTTTCCGCCGCCTTTTTTCTTGCCACGCGCCATTTTTACTTCATACGCGCAGCCGTCTTTTCCGACGAAATAAAGATAACCGCTTTTCCTCTTTATGCCGCATTTGCATACTACTTTACCCATTTACCTCACCTCCTCTCAAGTTTACTACGTTCCTATCCTCACACTATCGGCTGCCGCAGCCAGGACAGCGATCGCTGACAGCGCGGCTAGCCTGCTTGTTTTAGGGTTCGTTTCGGAAGGCACATTTTCCGTAACGGTCCGCATGCGTCCGAAATCTCCCTCAACTTCTATTTTATGCGTATTCCTTTTGATCCCCGGCACGGCTATGATCTCAACGCGCGTGCTTCGCGCGCCTATCCCCGCCATGCATAGCACTGAAGCTACGTTTATATTTTTCGGGAAATTTTTTACCGCTTCCATCGCGCTCCCGGAAAATATTACCGTTTCTTTTTTAAGCGAATCCAGTTTAATACCGGACTTTTTTAAATAAGGCGCGCCTCGCAAGGCTTTCGGGGGTTTAAGGGTAGTGAGCTTTACTTTTTTTATACCGCCGAATTTCGCGGCTTTTATTCCGTCCAAACCGCATATAGCGCCGCTTGGCAAAAATATTTTTACACCTTTTTTTGAGGCTTCATTAAGGAGTTTTCCCGCGCCTATAAGGCCTCCCACGCTCATGAACATGGAATCTTTACGATATTTTACGCACTCTCTAAGGATCTCCCCGGCAACGTGCCCGCTCGCGGATTCCACTACGAAGTCGCATTTATCCAAAAGTTTTCTCAGCGAGCTTACCATGACGTTA
This sequence comes from uncultured Planctomycetia bacterium, assembly GCA_964519195.1. GTDB lineage: Bacteria > Omnitrophota > Gorgyraeia > JABMRN01 > RBG-13-46-9 > CAZFLU01. The sequence goes on from CAZFLU010000080.1 coordinate 3,771, forward strand.
TTCTTTTTCAAAGAACGAGAAAGACTTAAACTTTTATTCGATTCTTTGTCATAAAGCGCTGTTACTACGGCTTTCGTCCGGAGCTTTTTTCTGGCCGCCAGCGCGATCTCGGTCCCTATTGTCCCGCATCCTATTATGCCGATACGCAGTTTTTTCATTTCCTGGAAAAACCCAAAACTTTCTTATCTTCGTGTTTTCCTGTTACGGCAAGCATTCTCTCCAGCGTAACGCGGGCGCTATTTCTTATATTATCCGGCACTTTTATTTCATGCACCATGTTCTCAAGCGCGTAAGCGACCCACCCCAACGTAGTAAGTTTCATGTTAGCGCATATGAGATTTGGCGTGGGCGTATAAAATTTTTTGTCAGGGTTATCTTTATTAAGCTTGTATAACATTCCGCTTTCAGTTCCGACGATAAATTCAGAAACTTTAGCGTCTTTGACATAACTGAACATGCCTGCCGTAGAGCATACGTGTTCGGCCATCTCCAAAACCTCCGGCCTGCACTCCGGATGGGCAATAAATTCCGCTTCGGGGTATTTTGATTTCGCGTTCGCGACATCTTCTTCGGTAAGCCGCAGGTGCGTAGAACAGTACCCTTCCCAGAGTATTATGTCTTTTTCAGGAACCTGACTTTGCACATACTTGCCCAGGTGCTTATCAGGCACAAAAATTATGCGTTTATTTTTTATGGACCTTACCACTTCTATGGCGTTGGATGAAGTGCAGCTTACGTCGCTTTCGGCTTTTACTTCCGCGCTGGAATTCACATAGCACACAACAGCCGCTTCCGGAAATTCTTTTTTCTTTTTCCTCAATTTCTCGGCGGTGATCATGTCAGCCAGGGGGCAACCCGCTTCTTTTACGGGTAGGAGCACTTTTTTATCAGGATTAAGTATTGAGGCGCTTTCAGCCATAAAATGCACGCCGCAAAACACTATTACGTCAGATTGGACCTTAGCCGCTACGCGCGATAACCCTAACGAGTCCCCTGAATAGTCCGCTATTTCCTGCACTTCATCGCGCTGGTAATTATGCACTATTATTACGGCATTTCTTTTTTTCTTAAGCTTAGCTATTTTCTGCCGCAAGTGTTCCTTGTAAGCTTCATCCTTCCGGTTATAATTTAACATAGTCTCGCCTTTCAGCTTCTTTATTAACATTTACTATAATATTGTCAATAAGCCTGGTCCTTCCGATAAGCGCCGCTACTGCTATAAGAGTTTCTCCCTCTATTTGATCCAGCTCCTTAAGATCAGCCGTATCCACAACGCTGACATAATCCGGTTTAATAAGCGGCGCGCCTGCTATTTCATTTTTAACGGCCCTGATTATCTTTTTCGCGCTTCTTTCGCCTCCTGAGACCATTGTTTCG